>CALZHD010000005.1 GCA_945787155.1 uncultured Gammaproteobacteria bacterium
TTTCCGCTTGCCGCCGCCTCAGGTGCAATGGCCTGGAGTGCGGTTGCTTACCTGGCTCTTTCTCACGCCCTCGCCAAGGCAGCGATGTTTATGGCGGCTGGTAATCTGTTGCGTTTTGGTGGCCATGACCGCATTGCAGATCTGGACAGGGTAGTACAACGTCTACCACTCACTGCCACCGCCTTTGCACTGGCGGGCATCAGCATCATGGGGATGCCGCCAAGCGGTGGCTTTATCGGAAAGTGGCTACTGCTTGAAGCGGCCATTACACAGGGGCAGTGGGAACTCGCAGCAGTGATGATCCTGGGCGGTGTGCTAGCGGCAGGTTATATCTTCAAGGTACTGGGATACGCCTTTACTGAAGCGCCCGAACCACAAACATCAAACGCAGTACCGGCCGGCATGGAATGGGCATCGCTGTTACTTGCATTGAGCGCAATACTGATCGGGTTTCTGGCAGTGCCAGTGTTGTCACTGATCGCCATCGGAAACCCCTTCGGCACCAGCGGGATCAGCCCATGAACTGGAATATGTGGTTCCCGCTGCTGCTCATTGCCACCTCGCTGCTACCGGGCCTGATCATTTTCAGTCTGGCAGAGGAGCGCGTGCGCCTGCGCACGCTGCTCAACCTGAGCGGTGCACTGGTAAAACTGGCACTCGTCGGCTGGATGCTGTGGGGCGTCTACCAGGGACATCACTATGAAACGCGGCTACCCCTGCTGCCCGGTCTAGATCTGGTACTGCGCGCCGGCCCACTCTCGCTGCTATTCGTCACCCTCTCTGCAGTGCTCTGGCTGGTCACGACCGTCTATGCCATCGGCTACCTTGAAGGGTCACCAAATCGCAGCCGCTTTTTTGGTTTCTTTAGCCTCTGCGTCACCGCCACCATTGGTGTGGCACTGGCCGGCAACCTGCTCACCTTCCTGCTATTTTACGAACTGCTGACCCTTGCCACCTATCCACTAGTGGTGCATCGCGGTACTGAAGAGGCTCGTCGCGCCGGGCATACCTACCTTGTCTACACGATCTTTGGCGGCGCGCTGCTGTTGCTCGGCACGGTGTGGCTCTATACCTTAACCGGCACGCTGGACTTTGCAACACAGGGGGGCTTTCTTGATGACCTGGACAAAGCGCATCATCCCGCGCTGATTATCATCTTCGCTCTGTTGATCGCCGGGTTCGGCGTCAAGGCAGCGCTGGTACCGCTGCATGGCTGGCTGCCACAGGCGATGGTCGCCCCGGCACCGGTCAGCGCGCTACTGCACGCGGTAGCGGTAGTGAAAGCCGGTGCGTTTGGGATCGTGCGGGTGGTCTATGACGTGTTCGGGGTAGAGTTTGCCGCCGGGCTGGGGGTCCTTGGCCCGCTGGCCTGGGTGGCCGCGTTCACGATTATCTACGCGTCGTTGCGCGCCCTGTTCCAGGATGATCTGAAACGCAGGCTCGCCTTCTCTACCGTCAGTCAGGTCTCCTATATTACCCTCGGCGTCGCGATCGCCGGCCCCATCGCGACTATCGGCGGTGTGATCCATCTAGTACATCAGGGCTTGATGAAAATCACCCTGTTTTTCTGCGCTGGCAATCTGGCTGAGACATTGGGGATCCATAAGGTCAGTGAGATGGATGGCGTGGGGCGGCGTATGCCCTGGACCATGGCGGCTTTTACCATCGGTGCCTTTGGCATGATCGGTGCGCCGCCAGTCGCCGGATTCATTAGCAAATGGTATCTGGGATTGGGCGCGCTGGAGGCAGGTCAGGAATGGGTGGTTATTGTGCTGGCTGGCAGTAGCCTGCTCAACGCCGCCTATTTTTTACCGATTTTGCATCGCGCCTGGTTCCGCAAACCGCCTGAGGCCTGGCCGCATGAGCACGATTTCGGTCGCAAGGAGACCGCCTGGGCGTTACTGTTGCCACCCGTGGTGACCGCGCTACTGGCATTGGGTGCAGGCTTACTGGCTACGGCCCCCTTCAGCCCACTCGAATGGGGCAAGCTTATCGCCGAGCGGGAGTTTTATCGACCATGAACGAAGCCATTAATGGTGTTGCGTTATCGGTTGTGATTATCTGGCCTCTATTGCTGGCGATTCCGGCGCTACACTCACGCCTGCCGTGGCCTCGCCATCTGGCCATCATTCCCGCAGCAGTGCTGTTGATGCTGCCTGGCGATCCCTCACTCGAACTCCCGTGGCTCCTGTTTGGAACGGGGTTTGGATTAGATAGTGAAACTCGCTGGGTGCTGGCGATGTCGCTCGCCGTCTGGTTCACGGCAGCGACGATTACCGCAAAGTCTTTGAGGCTCAATTCTGCACACCACCAAACAACCACACTTTTTCTGCTAACCCTGTGTGGCAACCTTGGCGCTGTGCTGGCCTCAGACCTGGTGGGCTTCTTCACCTTTGCCACACTCATGGGTTATGGTTTTTACGGGCTATTAATTCAGGACAGTAATGAAAGCGCACGACGCGCCGGACGTCACTATCTCATATTTTTGATTGTGGCCGACCTGTTGCTGTTCGAAGCGCTGCTACTTGCCGCGTATACATCTGAGGATCTACATTTCGAAGCGCTCGATGGAATCATGGCTAACGCTTCGTCATCACAATCTTATCTCTGGATAGTGTTCATCGGCTTCGCACTCAAGGCTGGTGTCTGGCCTGCCCACCGATGGTTGATGGCTGCATCCAGGAGCGCAAGTTCATCATCGGCCCTGTTACTGGGCGGCGTGCCGATAGCAATGGCACTATTCGGAGCAGTGCGCTGGTTACCACTTGGCGAAGATGCATTTGGAATTTCGGCGATGATTATCCTCGGAGTGGGGGCAATGGCTGTCATATATTCGATGTTAATCATTTTCATGCGAACATCATTCAATATGTGGCCGGCCTGGGCCAGTGTTGCGATTACCGGCCTGTTTATCGCAACGCTGGGAGTGGCACTGAGCTACCCGGATGTATGGCGTCAGTACGAATATTTTGTTTATCCTCTCATCGCTTCAGTGGGTATCTTCATGGCGGTACTGTTCTTCAACTTTAGCCGCATACAACGCACACATCATTCCCCTGCTGTTGCTTTACCACGAGCCTCCATTTTGAGTTTGTGGACTGAACAATGGTTTGACCTGATCCAGCGATGGGTTAACCGGCGGTTGACTGGACTACAGTCTATCTGGCGAGTCTCACAGTTAAAGATGATAAAACAAAACCAGCGCATGCTGAACTGGCAAAAATCAGTGACCTTTTGCTTCGGATGGGGCGTCAGGATTACCCTCTTTGTGTTATTAGGATTGGCCCTTGCCTGGTTGGCGGGATGATTTAATGCATATACCCAAAGCGTTTGAAACTAAGATCTAATTGCACACCCTTTGCATCTCATGGCTGCGATGAAACTTCCTGCTCTTTTACCCCATACCTTACAAAACTGCGAATCTCGCGCATCGCCACAGATAACATCGCGAGGTCATGCACACCGCTGGTCTGAATATCTGCCAGCAAATTTCGCCAGTGATTGACCGCCACAGCATTCTCTTCAAGCCAGTGCGTCACCCATGCTTTAGTGCTGCGCGACTTGGTGCCCTGCTGTAAGAGATCTTTAGTTAAAGCACGTAATTCGACATACAGATCATAGCGCAAGGCCATACGAGCCTTACGTTGCCAATAGTCAGTTCGAGGCAATTCCTGAATCCGATCATGTAACCAGAACAGTTCCAGAGCGAAACCGATCTTGAAATAGGTGTCGGTTACCTCTTTAATACTTATACCCAGATCAATTTGGATCTCCACCAAATCTAATGCTGGATAAACAGTATCAAGAATAGCCACCCGTTGTGCCAGTTCGGCTGGCACACCCGCATGAATAAATTGGCGAGCTATTTTCTTGTAACGTGTTCGCATCTCATTCTGCAACAGCCGAGGGATCTGAGGAATCACGGCGGCCACAGTATCAGCGAATTGTGCAATATTCTCGGCAATATCAATCGGTGATCGACGGTTGCGCAGCAGCCACACCGTCGCCCGATCTAACAAACGCCTGATCTCGATGAGCATCGCATTTTGTGTCTGAACAGAAATACCTGTATCCAGCGCCTCAATAGCATCCCATAATTCACGTGCACCAAATATCTCTCGGACAGCGGTAAAGGCACCGGCGATGTCTTTGGCATCGTGGCCAGTTTCGTCTTTCATGCGCAACACAAAGGTACTGCCCATGCGGTTTACCATACTATTACTGATCTGAGTGGCAATGATTTCACGCCGCAAAGGATGTGCCTGCATCAGCGCAATAAAACCGTTATGCATCGCCTCGGGGAAATACTCAATCAGTTCTGAGGCCATAGAGTCATCATTGTTAATACTGGAATTGCATAATTCTTCGAATAATTTGATTTTACTGTGAGATAACAGCACCGCAATCTCAGGCCGGGTTAGCCCTTCGCCAAGCTGCTCTCGTTCAGCCAATACCGTATCATCAGGAAGGAATTCCAGCTTGCGTTTCAAGCGCCCATCACGCTCGAGTTCCCGTATCAAGCGCATATGTTCGCTGGGTAACAACGGTGCCTGCATCGTAGCAATACTAAGCGCCTGAGTTTGCAGGTAATTGTGGTGAAGCACCAGAGCGGCAACATCGTCCGTCATCTCGAGGAGTAGCTGATTACGTTGTTTTAAGGTCATGTCACCCGAACGCACCATCTGGTTCAACAGGATCTTGATATTAACCTCATGATCAGAACAATCGACGCCGCCGGAATTATCGATAAAGTCAGTATTGATCAGGCCATCCTTACGCGCGAATTCAACACGTGCCAACTGGGTAAAACCGAGGTTCCCACCTTCCCCTACCACCCTGCAACGTAGCTCACACGCATCGACACGTAGCGCATCATTAACACGATCGCCCACATCGGCATGAATCTCCTGGCTGGCCTTGACGTAGGTCCCGATGCCACCATTCCATAACAGATCTACAGGAGCTCGTAACAACCCCTGTATCAACTCAACAGGCGTCATGACTTCGGCCTCAATACCCAGCACCTGACGTGCTTCGTGGCTCAATTTGACTGATTTAGCGCTGCGTAGATAGATACCACCACCTGTGGAGATAAGTTGTTTGTCATAATCATTCCACGCCGAGTGCGGCAGTCTGAACAGGCGCTCGCGTTCCCGGTAGGAACCCTCGGGATCAGGCTGGGGGTCGATAAAGATATGCTGATGATTAAACGCGGCCACCAGCTTGATGTGGCGTGATAGCAGCATGCCATTGCCAAACACATCGCCTGACATGTCACCGATACCGAGCACATTGAAATCCTGTTGCTGACAATCAATGTCCAGCTCGTGAAAATGCCGTTTAACTGATTCCCATGCACCACGGGCAGTAATCCCCATTTTTTTATGGTCGTAACCTGATGAACCCCCGGAGGCGAAACCATCTCCCAGCCAGAAGTTATAGTCGGCGGCGATATCGTTGGCAATGTCGGAGAAAGTGGCCGTGCCTTTGTCAGCCGCGACCACTAGATAAGGATCGTCATCATCATAGCGAACCACCTCTGGCGGTGTTACTACCTCGCCATCGATCAGATTATCTGTCAAATCGAGCAGGCCGCAGACAAAGGTACGATAACAGCGAATCACCTCATCCTTCAGGGTGTCACGCTGATCGCTACCTGGCGGTCGCTTTACCACGAAGCCCCCTTTGGCACCTACTGGTACAATCACAGAATTCTTGACCATTTGCGCCTTCATCAGCCCAAGGACTTCGGTGCGAAAATCCTCCCGCCTGTCTGACCAGCGCAAACCACCCCGCGCCACCTTGCCACCGCGTAAATGAACGCCCTCTACCCACGGTGCGTAAACGAACACCTCAAACATCGGGCGTGGCAGTGGCAAATCCGGTACTTTTGACGAGTCCAGTTTGAATGAAAAATACGCCTTGAATGCTTTATTCTCACCATGCTGAAAATAGTTGGTGCGCAAAATGGCCTGTATGATCGTCAGATATCGGCGTAGAATGCGGTCTTCATCCAGATTACTCACTGCATCCAGTGCCTCCTCTATCCTGGCAATCATTTTTTCTGCTCCTTTCAGCGCGTCTGTTTTACGTTTGGGATCGAAGCGCACCATAAACAGCTGTGTCAACAGGATGGAGATATGTGCATTTTTAGCGAGTGCCGATTCCATATAGGCCTGACTGAAAGGCGCACGCGTTTGCAGTAGATACTTGCAGATACCTCGCAGCACCATCACCATGCGCCAGTTCAACGCTGCCGCCAGTACCAGGCGATTGAAACCATCGTTTTCAATCTCGCCGGTACATACGCGCGCGAATGCTTCCTGGAATATTTTCTTCACCTGCAGGATTTCAATTTCGATGCCCTGACCGGCAGTCATATCGAAATCAAGGATCCAGCAACGCGCCCCATCCAACATTGAAATCTCATAGGGTCGCGCACCGAGCACACGCAGTCCCATGCGTTCGAGTATCGGCAACACGTCGGATAAGGGCATGGGGCGATTTCGACCGTAGACCTTGAAGTGCAACAGGTTGTCACTTTCCTCAATGGGGCGATAAAGCAGCGTGTCTAACTGTATTGTCTTAGTGAGACTCTCCAGGTGTTTGATATCCAGCACCGCGGTGCGTGCAGTAAAGTCGTCACGATAAGCCGGCGGGAAGGACCTGCCGTACTTACGCGTCAACTGAATACCCAACCCTTCACCATGATGTTCATGTAATGCCACTTCCAGTTCGTCTTCCCAGGATAACATCGCGGCCGTGATGCGGGCCTCGATCTCACTCGCATCAAATTCCGGGAGGTGCTCTGCCTGGATACGGATGATAAAATGGACGCGCGCTAGCACGGACTCAGTAAACTGCACATTAAATTCTGCGCCCTGTCCATCAAGCGCCTGCATCAGTATCTCCTGCATCCGCAGGCGTAATTCCGTGTTGTAGCGATCATGTCGCCAGTATATGTTGCATGGCTTTGCCAGCATGACTATCGGATGCGAGCTTCAACTGCGCCAGCACCCACGCCGCCTTGCGCCGCAGGATCGGGATGTCATTGGGAGGTAAGCTGTAGGCAGTCGAGCTGTACAGACCAAGAAAACGCCATTCGCCGCTCACTTCTCCGGCATCATTAAATCGTTTGATCCCCAGATAGTCCATGTGGACAGGGCGATGGACCGGGGACTGTGCGGTCGATTTTGTAATGACCAGTAAGCTTGGCACACGTGCTTCACTGCGCACTACTGCTGGGAGCTGGGTAAAGCTTTGAGAGACATGATCTACATGGGTATTACGAAAGATACCCAGCCCCGAATCAGCACTCAAACGCAACACATCCTGTCCCGCCTCTTCAATCAGGTCATAGGCGCGAAAACCGATAAAGGTAAAATGGTTTTGCACAACCCAGCGCAAAAAGGCAATACTTTCTTCTTTTTCTTCCTGGTCAAGCGGCAAGTTCTGGGCCGACAATAGCTCTATGACCTCCTTCATTCTGCGCTGCATCGGTTGCCAGTCATCAACCACCAGACGCACGTCCATTAAGACATGTAGAATATTCTTGTGCAGGGTAGCCAGTGTCTGTGGATCATTTTGCCTGTCGATTTCGAAACGCAGAAAAGCCTCATTGATAACACGCTTACCTTCGTCACTGGCACTCAACACATCCACCAGATTGCCACTGGCATCACGACGTACCGGGATAACTGGATGCAGGGCAAAATGGATACTGATGCCCTGGTGAATCAGCCCCATACTCAGAGAATCGACCAGAAATGGCATATCGTCGGTAACCACTTCAATCACGGTGTGAGTGGATTGCCAACCCTGCTCTTCAAAGACAGGGTTATAGACGTGGACTAGCGGCTTGTCTGATTTTCTGCGGGCCGCCAGATGCCAATGACTGAGCAAGGCACCGTACAGATCATCGATAGAGAGGTTCAGTAAATCATCTGGGGCTACGCGTGCATAATATTGCTCAGCAAAGCGAGTCGCACGCCTGACTTCCCCTTCGGGTAGACGCTTTCCCAGCATGTCCACTATACGACTAATAATTGCGTCTTTTTCTTTGGTGTGCTTAAGCGTCATAGCTTTCCCTTTACAGGTAAACTTGCGTGTATATGGCCAATTCCTGATTCAAACATAATCATGCCAGAAATTGCACGCTTGTTTGGACATTTATAACACCCATACAAAGGCGTCACCATGGCATGCTCATCATATACTCAGTTGCTTTGATAGATAATGTTACGCCGCATCCGCGCGTTTCAATCTCGACTACTACCAAACCAGTGAAGACAGAAACAGGCAGGCAGACAGGTCGAGCAATGGCTATTTACAGGCGCCGCTTAAAAGATCATCATATATTTGAATATTAACAATACGCTGATTCAGTCAGGAGGAACCAGCATGATAGACACAGTGGCAATTACCAGTGAGGTCCTGAACACCGAACAGCTACGCAAAATTGACGCCTATTGGCGCGCTGCCAATTATCTCTCCGTCGGTCAAATCTACCTGCTCGACAATCCCTTACTGAAACAACCGCTGAAAAAGGAACATGTAAAACCCAGGCTGCTGGGACATTGGGGTACCACACCCGGTCTGAACTTCATCTATGCTCACTGTAACCGCATCATCAAGAACCATGATCTGGATATGATCTACATTGCCGGCCCGGGACATGGCGGCCCCGGCCTAGTGGCCAACACCTGGCTAGAGGGCAGTTACAGCGAGTTCTATTCCAACATCTCCACCGATGCCGATGGCATGCGGCGGCTGTTCAAGCAGTTTTCCTTTCCCGGCGGCGTCGGCAGCCATGTCACTGCCGAGACCCCCGGATCAATTCATGAAGGCGGTGAACTGGGTTATGCGCTATCCCATGCCTATGGTGCAGCCTTCGACAACCCGGATCTTCTAGTCTGTTGTGTGATCGGTGACGGCGAGGCAGAAACGGGGCCGCTGGCCACCTCATGGCATTCGAACAAGTTTCTTAATCCTGCCCGCGATGGCGCGGTGTTGCCGATCTTGCATCTGAATGGTTACAAGATTGCCAACCCTACCCTGCTGGCGCGCATTAGCCATGATGAACTCGAAAAATTGTTTATCGGTTACGGTTACAAGCCCTACTTCGTCGAAGGTTCCGATCCGACCGAGATGCATCAAAAGATGGCGACCACCTTTGATGCCATCGTTAGAGATATCAAGGCCATTCAGCATGAGGCACGTGTCAACGGCAACCAGCAACGGCCGCTATGGCCGATGATCATCCTGCGTAGCCCGAAAGGCTGGACTGGGCCGAAGGAAGTTGACGGCAAAATAAGCGAAGGCTACTGGCGTTCGCATCAGGTGCCATTTTCCGACATGGTCGATAACCCTGAGCACCTGACACTGCTGGAAAACTGGCTTAAAAGCTATCGCCCTGAAGAGTTGTTTGATGAATCGGGTTTTCTCAAACAGGAGTTGCGTGAGCTGGCGCCACAGGGACAGCGGCGCATGGGTTCCAACCCGCATGCCAATGGCGGCCAACTGCTCAGAGACCTGAAACTGCCGGACTTTCGCGACTATGCCGTGCCCGTCACCAGCCGTGGCCACAGCCTGGGCGAATCAACCCGGGTGATGGGTAATTTTCTGCGTGATGTGATGAAGCGCAACATGGACAACAAAAACTTCCGCGTCATGGGGCCGGATGAAACCGCCTCTAACCGTTTGGGGGCGTTGTTCGATGTGACCGAGCGTGCCTGGATCGCGGAGACCTTGCCGGAGGATGATCATCTTGCGCCGGATGGCCGGGTGATGGAGATTCTGTCTGAACATACCTGCCAGGGCTGGCTGGAGGGTTATCTGCTGACCGGCCGTCATGGTCTGTTTTCATGTTACGAGGCCTTCATCCATATTGTTGATTCGATGTTCAATCAACATGCCAAGTGGACCAAGGTGAGCAAGGAGATTCCGTGGCGGCGGCCGGTGGCCTCACTAAATTATCTGCTGACCTCACACGTGTGGCGTCAGGACCACAACGGTTTTTCGCATCAGGACCCCGGCTTCATCGACCTGGTGATCAATAAAAAGGCTGACATCATTCGCGTCTACCTGACACCGGATGCCAATACACTTTTATACATTACCGATAAGTGCCTGCGCAGTCGTGATTTCATCAACGTCATCATCGCCGGCAAACAGCCGCAACCGCAGTGGCTGGACATGGATGCCGCCATCAAACATTGCAGCGCCGGGATTGGTATCTGGGAGTGGGCCAGCAGCGACCAGGATGGCGAACCCGACGTGGTGATGGCCTGTGCCGGTGACGTACCGACGCTGGAAACCCTGGCGGCAGTGGACCTGCTACGCCAGCATCTGCCGGAACTGAAAGTCAGGGTCGTCAATGTGGTCAACCTGATGACACTGCAACCCCGGGAGGAACATCCTCACGGTCTGAGCGACAAAGAGTTCGACACGCTGTTCACCACCGACAAACCGATTATCTTTGCCTTTCACGGTTACCCTTACCTCATCCACCGCCTCTGCTACCGACGCAGCAATCATAAAAATCTGCACGTTCGCGGTTATAAAGAGGAAGGCACTACCACCACGCCATTTGATATGGCGGTGTTGAATGATCTGGACAGGTTTCATCTGGTTGGCGATGTGATTGATCGGGTGCCCAAGCTGGGTTACAAGGCGGCCCATTTGAAACAGTTGCTGCGCGATAAGCTGATCGAACACAAACAATACATCACCCGCCACGGCCAGGACATGCCTGAAATACGTGACTGGAAATGGCCGTATGACTAAGCCGATTAATTCAACGCTTACTCGCCTTTGCACTGACGGCTCAATCTCTTCCTGCTGCTATGTGTTAGGAATTCCCCAATAAGTATTCTGATCCGAAAACTGGTGCTACTCAAGATCCTGCGAAATAGGGTCAACAAAGAAAACAGCGATGAGCACCACTGAAACAAGGCCAAGCAGGATGTTTATTTTTTTACTGTTATTCAAAATTTAGCCCCTACCTGTTCCTATCACTACGGTTTACTCTCCTGGTCCAGCAAGCCCGAAACCTCATCAAAGACAGTGGCGATACCTTCGTTGTGCAGATGTATGGCAATAGCGCTTCAAAACCCGCCCTCGCTCAAAGACTCTGTAATAATCAGTGCCAGGATTATAAACAGCAATATTATGACCCACTTAAGATGGTGGGCAATGTTGCGCAGTAACGTTTTACTTTCCTCATCCATCTTGCCGTCTCCCCTGTCTTAACCAAATATCAGTGACACCAGTATCTATACCTGTTTGCACATGACGAAAATTGCCCTACACATTCTCCACGATCCTGCTCATCCCCACAACAACGTGCTACCCGCTACGATCAGCATAAACAGTGCCAGGCATCAGCCATCGAACATTACACCTTTTTATACAAACCCAGCCGTTTGTTTATGGGCACAAAACAATCCAGCCCCTCAGGCAAGCTTTCATGAACACCGATGACCAGCACCCCGCCTTCAGCGATAATACCGCTAAGGCGCGCTGCAATCATTAATTGTCGCTCATCATCATAATAGGTAAAGACCAGATTGCGACACATAACTAATTGGAATCTACGCTGCAGTAGTAGTTCCCGGATATCATGCTGCCGAAAACTCACTGATTTTTTGTATTCAGGCCTGAGGCAATAGTTTTCCTCAGATTGTGTAAAGGCCGTTTCCCGCCATGGCCCTGGCAGGTTTTTCACGCTGCTGTAGGGATAACAGGCTTGCTGCGCACGCAAGAGCAAGTGGCTGTCGGCATCTGTGGCCAGGATCTGGATGGAAAGCGTTGGAAATTGTGTTTGTAATATCCGCTCCCACAGCAATGCCAAAGTATAAGGCTCCTCACCTGAAGCACAACCAGCACTCCAACACTGTAACACCTGTTCGCCCCGCTCCTGTACCTGCCTTGCCAATGCTGGCATGACCTCTTGAGCCAGCGTGGCATACACTAACTTGTCACGGTAAAAACGTGAGATGGTGACACGACACAGACCATCTAGTACCTGCCATTCATCGGGATGATTTTGCAGATAGCGCTGGTATACAACCAGATCCTGTAATTGCAATTGCTCAAGGCGCTGCGCCAGACGTTGACATACCTGACCACGCACGCGACGAAATCCTGACCACCGCATATGAAGCCGGGGAAGTGCCCACTGCAAAAACTGGACGCACTCGTTATCTTTCATGCTTTAAGAAATGAATTTCTGCTCACCCCACCCCCCATTAAAAACCACCATCGCCATCCCGTAAAACATCAGCGCTAATAACACCACTACCGTGAATCCAAAATGGATCGCAAAAATGGTAGCTATCACCGCACTTAACACCGAGGCACAGCCATTCACCCCCCACACCCAGGGGATAAATGCAGGGGCAGCCTTACCCAATCGTGCCAGTCCCAACGGAAATGGCATACCCATACAAAAGGCGAGAGGCGCAATTAGAATAACTGAAATAACAAGCTTCACTACAATCGGCAACCAGTTCAACATTGAAAACAGGGGACCTAATGCCAACAGATAAAGCAGCCCTAGCAGCACTATACCTGTTATCGCCCCTTTAACGCCTGCTTTATAGGACTGTAAACATGCGTAACGTTGCGACCATGCGCTGCCCAGCCCTGCGAAAAGGAGAAAGCTGCTAAGGACTGCTGCTGTCGCATAAAGCGGATGATGTAGAAATAGAATAAACCTCTGGATAAATGCAATCTCGATAAATAAAAAGGCAAGTCCCAGCATAAAAAAGTAGCCGCCAACCAGACTACGGCTAAGATGGCCAACTGCATTATTATGTGTGCGCCGAGCTAATAGTAGTGGTAACAGAATCAAAACCAGGCTGGCAATCACTGTCTGAATTAAAGTAGCGATGAGTATCAGGTAACCCCACTCCAGCAACGGCATACCGCCCTGCCCTCGTAACGCAAGGATCTCATTGAATACGTCCCATTTAAAAAAATGGAAAAAGAAAGGCTGGTCATCGCTGGCCGGTTGCAGGTTGAACTTGTAATTCTGCAAATAGCTCGCAGCCTCATTACCGAGCAAGGCCTGTGCACCCTGAAAAAAATAAGGTTGTGCCAGAATGTTATACCGATTGGTCTCAGTGGCCGTAATACCGGGATAATAAGCCGTATCAAAGGAGCGTGCTTCACAGAATTTTTTAATGCTATGGATCTCTTGTTCACTGAATTCGCCATTTTTTATCAGTAAGGTACTGGTCTGCCAGCCACGGATCAGTACCAGCCTGTTCTCAGGATCAGCTATTCCCGATTGACGTAATGCCTCCACCGCAGTGGCAAATAGCTTCAGGGTGTCACGCGGCGGCAGTTTGATCCAGCGACTGATAGCAAGCATTCCATCGGGACTCAGATGAGCGAGATATTCCTGTAGCGCCTGCACCGTATAGAGATAGTTTTCGCTTAATGAATAGAGCCCTGCGGAGGAGGCACCGAAAGCATCCAGTAACGCTATCTGTATCAGGTCGTAGCGTTCCTCACTGCCACTGACAAATCCTCGCGCCTCGGCGATATGTACACCTACGTTTTCTGCCGTATAAAGTTCGCCTGCAAAATCTTTATATTCCCTACGCACCAGATCTACGATTTGTGGATTGAGTTCCACCGCATCAATGTGCCCGGCCCCATGGTAGTTTGCCTGCAACACATCAGCGCCCCCGCCGGCACCAAGGATAAGAACCTTTTCTGGTTTATTAAGATGGTAAGGAAGTGCCGAGCTAATTTGATCAAGGTAGGCGAGTTTTTCTTGCTCATCCGTATGCGCAGTGATAACGGTCATCGCATCAGCATCGGTAAACAGACCAAGTTGGCGCGGGGGTTCACCACTGGCATTGAGACTTAACCCCGGTGCATGGCGCAAGGGTATCTGTGGACTTTCCATCACGCTGATCAACCCCAGCGGACTGGAATATTCATCGATAATACGGGTGCCACTGATATGCAAGGATTGGCTCAGTTCCTTGTAGGGTGAGATGACCAGCGCCATCCAGCCAGCGGGTAACATTAAGGGGATGAATGAGAGCAGGATAAAAACGGCGACTATTCGCCGCGGCTGACATTTTAATTCCCACCAGGCCAGTGCGGCCACAGCAAATCCCAACGTCCCGAGGATTTGCAACGCGGTTGTGGGAAAGACCAGAAACAACAACAGCACGATACCGAGGCTGCCGATACTGGCACCCAGAAGATCGGCGGCATACACACGACCTATTCCTCCGCGGTAGTGAGCCAGCGCCAGGCCAATGCAGTTGGCAACAAAAAAAAACGGCAACGTAAGCACTAAATAAACCAGCAATAATCGTAGCAGTTGATCAAAGTCCCATAAGATTTCCTCGGGATTAAACGACACGTGCTGGGCAAGCAGATAACAGGCAAGTGTAGACAGCGCAAACAGCACAATGTTGCTGATATAGGCAGCACTGAAACGCGGCAACAGGCGCTCAGCGGTAAGAGACAGAAAGGTGCCGCTGGCACCATAACCGAGCAGGGCCAGGCTGATGATCATATAGGCGAAGTGATGCCACTGGATAATGGAAAACAGGCGCATCAATAGCAACTCATAAGCCAGCGAGGTGGCCGAAAGTAACGCGATGGAATAGACAGGGGGCGGGCGCTTGTTTTCCATCATATGAATATTTTTTCCGGCCTAGTGTTTGCCTGTTAATGGTACAAATCTGACTGGCAGGATTTGCCGGGTGGTGACTTTTCCCGCGGCATCTTTTTCCACCAACACCAGTTGCTGGATCATAAAACGGCTACCTACCGGGATCACCATTCGTCCACCGGGCTTTAGTTGTTGTATCAATGGTGGTGGGATGTGACTGGCTGCCGCCGTCACCACAATACCGTCAAAAGGCCCATGTTCTTCCCAACCGTAATAACCGTCACCGACACGCACATTGACATTATCGTAATTAAGCTGCTGCAAATGCTGTCTGGCCTGATTACCGAGAGGTTTAATAATTTCGATGGTAAACACCTCGTCAACTAGCTCCGCCAGGATGGCGGCCTGGTAACCCGAGCCGGTACCGACTTCCAACACCTTCTGTTGTCGCTCGGGTTTTAACAGATCTGTCATCAGCGCCACAATGTAGGGCTGGGATATGGTTTGTCCATGCCCGATGGGTAACGGGCGGTTTTCATAGGCATTGTGACGCTCTTTCCTCGGTACAAATTCATGGCGAGGTACCTTGCCCATGGCCTCCATTACCTTTGGCTCGAGTGCTGTTTTATTGATAAAAAAACTGGTAAAATGAGCATCCGCTTCAATAGCGTGTACCATGGTCTGGCGTGCGCTGGTGTATTTGTCCTGCGCCTGTACAGATAAACCTATAAGCAGGACAAAGAGACCAAAGATGAGCAGCACAAATCTGTTTCTGTATAAGAGCAGATATTCCCGGGTCGAATCGCAGCAAGTCACTGAGGTCGTCCAACGCGCATAGCTGGTGATTTTGATCTCAAGATAGGCATCATATACTCCGCTTATTCCCTGAATTATATATCGATTCAGTTTTTCTATTTCGGGCACTTACCCGGGCCTCTCCTTTTAGATCAATAAAATTTCACCCATCATCTACCGCTTTTTCTACATTCGCATAAGCACAGCTGATATTCAAGATCATCCCTTATAAAAGATAAACCCCCAGTGTGAAGGCACAGTCAGGCCAAAGCGGAAGTCGTTAACGTTGATATTCCACTGCGGTTCGTTCAAAAGCTCTGTCCATTGACCATTCTCTGGGAATACCAGATCTAACCACTGATGACTGGACGAAAAATTCAAGGCGATCACGGCTTGCTGCTCCTTTGCCTGGCCATCGGTGCAATACCTTCGATAGACGAGTAGTTGGCGTGCGCAATCGATACCTACGCCGTGATCGTTAAACTGAGTCTGCCACTCTGCCCAGTGGTCTGGATAAAATCCGTCTGCGCGTAGCACCTCATAGTCATGGCGCAATTTGATTAATTTTTTATACACAGCGGACAAGGCTTTGCCAAATTTATCATTAGGGTAATCCCAGTGAAGTGGGCGTGATTGCACGCGTCGACCGCTCCCCTTGTCATCTTCCGGTATCCAGTGATCTTCGGCGAACTCCTGTCCATTCTGCACCATCGGCGCACCGGGGGACGTCATTAGTGCAATGACATAAGGTTGAGTACGATACCACTCCAGGGCGCCTGCATTGTTACGCGCCCCTGCTCGCCAGGTGACATGCGAATGGTCGTGATTGCCTATATAGATTGTCGATACTTTATTGGTTCCGGATAAATAGCGCTGGTTGTTGAGTGCGTTTAACAGCGCAGGTTGAATGCGATTGTGCCAAAGGCCATCGAAGCATTGACCATAGAGGGCGTTATCCCAGTAACTGGTAGCATGTGTGTTTTTTGTCACCTCGACCGCATCCATACTCAGGTGCTCCAGTGTCATGGAGAAGTTATCTTCGCCTGATTGCACCATGTAATGGTCAATATCCTCCATCAGTTTTGGTAACCCTCTGATATCACCGCTACTGTAAAAGTTGGTGGTGTTGTCAAAACGAATACCATCAATTTTGAATTCATCGATCCAGTAGCGACAGACATCCCAGATCAGCTCCTGAGTACACTGGTGATTAAAGTCCAGATCCTGAAGGCCTGTAAACTCGCCATAGAACTGTCCAGTGTATGGGCAGTCTGTATCGTAGGTTTGATAAAATGCCTTGTATGGAAAACCGCTATAGACGTGGTTAAAAACGCCATCCATGATGACGTGAATGTCACGTTGATGACATGCGTTAATCAGTTTTCTTAACCAGGATATTTTCTCGCAGGGTTGGTCTAAGCGAGATGTGTAGCGATAGCTGACTGAATAGTAGAGCGCCGGCGTGTAGCCCCAGCTAAATTGCTCGTTGTTCCAGGCCGTCCACGGCATAAATAAAATCGCGTTAAACCCAAGCCCCACCAGATAATCGAGTTTTTCGCAGACAGCCTCAAATGGAGCCTGAGCCCCGCGATACTCTAAAGTGAAATCATCGACCATCAATTCATAGATCACCAGCTCGCGCAGGTGTTTTCGCCCCCCTGGCAATGGCATGATCATGTTGTCGCCAGGCCGGCTGCCACCAACCACCACGGCGGCATTCATGTTCATCTCACCGCCATAGCGAGAACAAGGGTCGCTTACCCATCTGGGCGGCTCGTGCGAATCATTATATGTAACGTAATACTTATACTGATAAAACCCCTGCGGCAGTTTTTCTGGTGTTACCCAGCTCCAGATCTCCCCTTCTGGGTGCGAAGATTTTGTCATCAATGGCGCATTGTCAGGTTGCCAGTTATCCGGCTGCCCTAGCGCTTTCTGGAAGTCACCACATATCTGGATAGACTGGATGTTGTGTTGCAATCCAGTCGCTTCTTGCGGAAAGAAGATCCGGAATTGCACCTTGCCACTGTTCGCATCACCATTGATCTGCCATGCCCCCATCTGCTCTGTCATATATTCCATTATCTTCTCCCTGTTTTTTAGCACAGCAAGTAAAACGTGATAATCATCGCCAAAACTATCTCTATATTTTTGTGCCTCTTAAAGCTATCAGCTGTACTCATTTACAAATGCCGAACTAGCGGCTCTGTTGCCACCAATAAATCAGGTTGTTTTCCGTCGGCACTCGCACCTCGGGATGGTAGGCAACGACGCGCGGTGTATAGTCAGTAGAGGGTCGCTCAGTGGATACTATGCCATGGTATAAATAAGCATTCAGCGCGCCGGAAATCTTGTCGCAACATTCCATCACACACCGCACCACCTCGCTTGACTCGGTTGGCTCGGCATAGAGCTGCACCTGCACCGCATCTGGTGGAATTTCACCTAAATAGACCTGTACCGTGAAAGACCAGCCATCCCCCGCCTCCTCAATCTCCAGATTCCCCCAATGTATTTCTTGCCAGTGGTGTTTCAGCGCAGATTCCCAGCTTCGAAGTTCCCGCGCCAGTTGTCCCTGTTGTGCACAACGGCGCTGATAGGCGGTCGCCGCGGGAAAGTACATCTCCTCGACATAATCTTGCACCATGCGACTAGTGCTGTACTGTGGTGCCAGACGCGACATGCTGGCACGTATACGTGTCACCCAGTCACGCGGTATACCCGCCGTATCGCGATTGTAGAACATGGGGACGATCTCATCCTCCAACAACCGATAAAGCTGCTCTGCAACAACGCCATTCCACTCTTCTTGCGGGTGATCTTGTCCATCACCCAGCGCCCAACCCACATCATCGGCATAGGCCTCGGCCCACCAGCCGTCCAACACGGAAACATTCAATCCACCGTTAACCAGAACCTTCATACCGCTGGTGCCGCAGGCTTCCCAGGGACGCTGTGGGGTATTGATCCAGAGATCCACACCTTGCACCATCTCCTGCGCCAGTGAGATATCGTAGTCTTCCAGAAATACGGCGTGGCAGCGCACCCCCGGATGTTCCACAAAACGCGCCCATTCCTGAATATAGCGCTTGCCTAGTTCATCGTGTGGATGGGCCTTGCCCGCTACAATAATCTGCACCGGCCGCTCGAGGTTGGACAACAAGCGAATCAAGCGCTGCTGATCATGTAATAACAGGTTGGGACGTTTGTAGCGGGCAAACCGCCGAGCAAAACCCAGCGTTAGCACGTTGGGATCCAATACATCCTGTGCCTGGGCAACGCTCTCCGGGTCAGCGCCTCGCTGTCCCAACTGCGTCGCCAGCCGTCGTCGTGCATGCATCACCAGATCCGCACGCTCCTCGCCTCGGAATGTCCATAGCGTCTCATCACTCAGTTCCGCAATAGAGTTGCTCAGTGCTTCCGCTGTGCCGAGCCAGCGTCCCTTGCCACATGTCCTGGTCCAGACCTGATCGGCCCAGAGTGAATCCCACGAAGGCACGTGGATACCGTTGGTAATATGACTAATAGGCACTTCGTTCTCCGGCCACTGAGGGTATAGATCGCGAAAGATGTGCCGACTGACCTCACCATGCAGTCGGCTGACACCGTTAGTCATACCACAGGTGCGAATGGCGAGATAGGCCATATTAAAGGGTTCTTGAAGATCATCAGGGTGCTTGCGTCCCAGGGCGATAAGCTCCTCAGGCGCCACCCCTATCCTCTCCGCATAAATCTGACCATATTTCATCAATAGCTCTGGTGGAAAGGTATCAAAGCCTGCGGCAACCGGCGTATGGGTGGTAAAGACATTGCCCGCGCGCGTGGCCCACAACGCCTCCCAGCAATCGACCTTGTTATTATTCATAAAATGCCGCGCCCGCTCCAGCGTTACGAATGCCGCATGCCCTTCATTGAGATGACACACATCAATCTCCAGACCCATTGCCGCCAGCGCCCGCCAGCCGCCTATCCCCAGCGCAATTTCCTGTACCAGTCGCAGTTCCTGTCCACCACCATAAAGCTTGCTGGTGATACCACGATCGACGGGACTGTTCAGCGGGTCATTACTGTCCAACAGATATAAGCGGACACTACCCACCTGTGCCTGCCAGACACGCAGGCGTACCGGCCGACCGGGAAAATCCAGGGTGACATATAACCATGCTCCGGATACTGCCTGTACCGGCTGGATCGGCAAACTGGTCGAGTCATTGTAGGGATAGATTTCCTGCTGCCAGCCATCGGCATCCAGCACCTGGCGAAAATATCCTTCCTGGTAAAGCAGACCGACGGCAACCACAGGTACGCCCAGGTCGCTGGCCGCCTTTAGATAGTCACCCGCCAGGATGCCAAGTCCCCCTGCATACAAAGGCAAGGCCTTGCCTAGCCCAAACTCCATACTAAAGTAAGCAACGCCCTTTAGCTCAGCATTGGCATGGCGCTCGCCATACCAACCCGATTGACAACAATAATCTTCATGCGCCAACGCAAGATGTCTAAGACGCTTAACAAATTGTGCATCATTTGCCAGCTCTTCAAGGCGCTCCTGACTCAGGTTTTGTAAAACAACATGCGGGTTTTCTGTCTGTTCCCATATATGTGGGTCCATCGCCTTCCACACGGCATCGCCGGCATGGCTCCAGGACCAGCGTAGATCTGCCGCAAGACGGCTGTAGGGGGCGAGCTTGTCTGGTATTTCTCGCGTGAATAAACCGTGGTTAACCTTCATAATTTAAATAGCTCCCTGCTAGTCTTACGTAGCTACACGATATTCCCAATCTTCGTCCTTTCACGCGCTGAGGTCAAAAAATGTTGCAATGATCTGTATGATGGGCACTGGTTAAAGAATTGATCCGCCACGCGTCGGCTCTCAAGTGACTGATAAAGCGGGCATGGCATTATTGTACTTTCTGCGTACACTATTCACATTGCGCGCCATGTAGTACAGCGAGGGGAGGCTAGTTGTGATTCCTGCTATTTTCTACAAATATTTATTTTTTATAGCAATAACTTGGGCGATTCGCGTAGCAATAACAGGAGCGAATCTAAGGCTCAATCATCAGTACCTGAGGTTTTTTCATATTGTTGGGCGTGGCTTCATAGGTCTGCTGCAGTTTAATCAGATGAGTGGCGATGGCGGCCGCCTCTGTAAAAGACATAGTACTAAACACTGGCATCTCACGTTGTGGATTAATATTGGTGGTGACGTATTTCACAATCCCATCGCGACCTCGTTTTGTGAGGATGTTGGCAGGTGTCTGGCTTACCAGTTTACCCGTACCGTCTTCGCCGTGACATTCCGCACAGTGGTGATTAAACAACGCCTCGCCTGATTTCAGATCAGGGTGCTCGTGATCATCACGACTACTGCATGCCGTTAATGCGCCGGTGATAATCAGCGCTATAACTAGTGTTATAGACAGGGAAAGAGATAAATTATTTTTAGTGATTTTTGACATCATCTATACAATAAAACCTCAGTACTACTCATCTTCCACATCGCTATCAAGGCGAGTTTTGAGCCTCTGCGCCTCTTCGAAGAACTCATCAAAGGTGACAAAAGAGATCACGCCTGGCCCCACTGGCCTGATCTCTGATGCGAACACCAGTTCGCCACTGCTATCAGTGTCGTTAAAATAGATCAACTGAGTCATGATAGATAAAGAACCCACCAGAAAAAGTGAAATCATAAATTTCTTCGCCAAAGCACGACGTGACAACACACACAAGTGCATAAAGATCCACATGACTGCAACAACCCCATATAAAAAAATGGTGGCATATTGAAGCGAGTCGTCGGGTGAAAATATAAATTCGACATGCTCAATGGTGATTTCAACCAGATCAGATAACAGCAATATCACGCTAAGCACTGCCAGGTGCTGTAGAAAACGAAATTCATGACTCACCAGACGAGTACCCGCCGCCCACAAGCCTGCAATCAGCAACAAACCAAGCAGCAGACTAGTCGCTTCCATCAACCATTCTCTTAGCTGAAAACCAGACGTCTGCGCCTGATAACCACTCAGCATCAGGGCCGTAAATATCACCACTGCCAACAATGTCAATAACCAGGGATTACGCCCCAGACTGAACAGATCTAATACCCCAGCCTTAATCACCAGCGGCTCGGCCACCGGGTGGTCTGAAAACATAAATCGAACATCAGCATGACCAAAACGGAACACATCACCACTGCATAGCGATGCCTCACGCAACCGCCGTCTACTATCACGGTTAACAATGCCATTGATACTGCCACTATCGACCAGCATCAGTTCACCCTGCTCGTTCCGCTCAACACGTGCCTCACACGCAGCGACATAAGCATCACCGAGGATCACATCATTGGTATAGGCCGTGCCAATGGTTGCGGGAAACCGATCAAGGCGAAATCGCTCCTTCACTCTACCATTACGGCCTAGCACTTCTGCAAAGATTATCTGTTCCATGAAAAGGCTTCCAGATAACGCCTTGACGTCTCAACCGCCGTTTCAAAAGTGACACCAGAGAGTACCAGCTCACTTGCCATACCCCGCTGCGAATCACCCAGCATGGCAAGCTTAAACACCGCATCATACAGCCCCTCCATCTTGCGGTAGCGCCGCAAACAGAGCGCCGTCTTATATCGCAGGTTGTTATGAAGCAGCGCATCACTCTGACAACGAAAACCTGTCACTTCATCGGCATCCGCTTTCAGCCCACCGGGGGTATGAGAGAACTTACTACTGTACAAATGAGAAAACTGGTAATCATTCAAGTCGAGTGATTCCAGAAAAATATGGTGAATATAGGCAGAACCCACCACATGGCTATTGGAAATAAACAGATAGTCTTCTGTACTGCACTGATGATCGGTATGCCTTGAAGTTCCGTCACTAGCATCACTGGAGCTCCCCCAGCAATTAAAAAAGTGAGCCGGCGCTGTGGGCACCCGGTAGTCACCCATCTCAACCGTCTGCTGTGTGACAAACAACTTATCCGCCACATACGCCTGCTGGTGAGTCATCAACTGTTGCGCCACCAACTGCACAAATGACTCAGGCGGCTGATACCCCTCCGCTACTGTCGCATCATACAATCGATGTGCATACTCCACCGGCACCAGAAAACTCACCTGATTACCAGAGGTCGCCACATTCACCCCCACCACCTCACCAGCAGCATTCACCGCAGGCCCACCGCTCATGCCCGGATTCAAAGAACCGGTAAAGTGAATCTTCTTATAAAACGCGTGCTCTAGCAGACCGTTATAGGTGCCCTCAACAATGGTAATGGCATAATCATGAGGGAAACCAAACGAAAAAATACGGGTTCCCTGAAGAGACTCTCTGTCAGAAAAGCGCAGATATTGATCAGCCGACTGCTCAACCCGCGCCACCGCCAGATCATTAACCACATCAATATTCATTACCTGCAAGCGATGGCTATTCTTATCACGATCAACAAACTCAACACGATACTTCTCAGGGTCATGCACCCACGCGGAAATAACATGGTAATTGGTCACCAGATAACCATCGCCATTGACAAAAAAGCCGGTCCCTATCACCGATTTAGCGCCCGAAGCCTCATCAACAACACGAATTTTCACCGACGCGGCAGCATAACGCTCGAAAATAGCAGCGGCATCACCGTCACCCTCTTCCGCCCACACAGAAACTACGGACAGCGAGGCGACTGCAAAAACAGACACTGCAAGCAAAACAGGCAACAACAGCTTGTCCATCAATATCATTTTCATTTATTGCTCATCACCCCTTTAATCATGCGGTTGGTTCAATATGCTTTGGCGTAACTGGCGCTGTCCATATTCACCACTTCTACTGTTATCACTGTAGCGGCCCAGGACTGGCTTTTGATAGCCGCCAGCACCGCACTGCTCAGTTCCTTTTTCTGAGCGTCACTGCGTCCTTCTTTAATCCGCAGTTGTGCGTGGATAAAAGGATCGCTACCGCTGCCCGTTCGACAAAACTGCAGCGGGATTGCACGTGTTTTGATATGGCTTTCGGGAAACAGGCCGGTGGCAAGTGCCGCTTCATGTACTGCATCGAGTAGTGGCGGGACTTGTTCGTCAGTCGCAAGTGACTGTGCGTATTCGATGATCAAATGGGGCATGAACACTCCAGGGTTAGTATCGTATTACCAGGATTTTCATCCGGAATCTTCACTGGGATTCATCTTTTATTTTGACTCTATTATTCGTATCTCGACTGCGACGAATCAAATCATCACTCGCCATCATTTGATCTGACTTTGCGAGTCGGTCATAAAGCACCACATTAACCGAGCCAGCCAGATTCATACATCCCACCGTCGGCACATAAACCACCGCGTCTGCCCGGTCGATAATTTCCTGACCGATGGTGCCGTCTTCCGGGCCAAAGATATAGATCGCATTATCGGGGTGCTGATAGCTCGGCAAGGGTGTCGCACCCTCCACCAACTCAACACAGACAATCTTCATCTTTTCAGGAACAGCCGCTAAAAGGCTATCCACCCCGGTGAGCGGGATTGTTTGACGTCTATCCTTAGTATCGGTATTGAGCTTCACAGCACGATCATAACGAGTGCCGGTATAAAAAACGGCATCCACCCGATAACAGCCCGCCGCACGCATTACCGCTCCTACATTAGCAGCGCTTTTGGGATTTATGATACCGATAGTGACTTGTTGTTCTTTCATCTGTGTTTACATTGCTTTGGCATTAATTCCATCTTCCTTATACCCCACTTTAAAAGGGGGCGGACCGGGGGAATCATAATACTATTTTCCAGCCTGGTTGTTTTCTAGTTCAATCTTTTCAAACCGCCCATTTTTCAAAAAATGAATCACCTGTTCAATCACTTTTTCATTTTTCATCATAAAGGGATGAGTGGTGGGCAGCGCGATAAAATCACGCATGCCTTCGACTTTGGTGGCGGCGACGGATACTTTACCGTCATCCGGGTTGGGGAGAAACGTTGACAGGATTAGATTGATACTCTGGGTGCCGGCGATCACGCCTAATTCAAAATCGACTGGACCCAACGATTTGGGGAGATCTGTCGACGTGGTTCCCAATCGCATACCTGCTGGGCCGTTTAACAATTTAAATCCTGGCATGTTTTTGAGATTATCCACCACCTCACTGCCTTGATTGGGTGGGCCTAACATGACAACCCGGTGAACATCGTCACGTCGGTTATTTTTTAGATAGAGCCGTACCAATATGCCGCCGAGCGAGTGTGTTACAAAATTCAATGGTGCCGCAGCTTGTTGCTGACATATCTGAATACCCTCTTCAACCGCCATCGCTGCCAGGGCTTCGATGGTGTGGTCTCGCGAGGGGTAATCAACGTTCGCTACCATATACCCTTCGGCGACTAATGTTTCTTCTAATGCCTCCATAGAGCCAGCACTGCGTACCAGCCCATGAAGTAATATAACGCATTCCTTGGAGAAAGCGCTTTCACTCAGAATGAGTAGCGATATGGCAAAGATGATTTTTAATGCTGGCATTGGCTCGATTATGTATCGTGCCCCTGAAGTCTTCTCGTTTATTCGCATTTGTTTTAGCCGTCAAATTTGTTGCAGCAAGCGATCATGGATTTTAACGCACCTGGATCAATGGACTCACCATTGATATCCAGGGCCCAGCTTTTTTCGACTGATTCGATGATAATACCGAGCGGCTCACATGAGGCGTATATGCTTATGCCGTGTTGACTGGATTGAGCGCTGACCGTCGTTTCCTCTACCAGCGTGATTGTCATCCCTGCCAGCGCTATTTTTTTACCAAATATTTTTTTCCTCATGATGAATAGACCCTGATCACTGCCCTGGCGGCCTGCAGACTCTCTTTCGTAAAGACAAATAGCAATACGGCTTTTATGTAATAAATCGGCACCACTCTGACCCGGGCTTGTATATCTGTTTCAACGCCAGTGCGATCAAATAGCGGGACTGCAACAAAATCCACCCGCGGTATCGCATACAGGATTGAAAAGGCAGGGGCCAACGAGCCATACAGGCGACCGGTATCAGCAGGATCGTCCAGACCAAACCGTACACACGCCTTCAACTGTTTTATTTTTGCGTCACTCAAAAGCTCGTAAAGCAACCTGAACAGATGCCTTAATAAGCCCTCGCTGCTAATAACTGCCAGCAAGGCCTTGCCCAATTTACTTTTTTGCCGGGATCGTTTGTGAAGCTTTCTTTTTTCTTTCACTCGTGAATCCGTGAATCTCGCGGCCGTTCCCTTGCTTCTTTCTGAAGGAGTTGGCCTGATTCGAACCAGACCAAATAACCAGATAATGCGCATTTGTGACTTTAGGCGTACCTGATGATCGTAGCAATATTCAATATGGATGGGGATCGCAAGCAACAGCAGCGGTACAACAATAATACCGATCAAAATATAGAGCAGTGTCACGACTCAGGCGTCAGATTTTTCTTTCTTTTCCGATTGAATCGCCTCGCCGATCGTATGTGCGATACTTTCAAAGGCCGATGAGGCACCGCCTTTAATCGGTTCTATGCGCACGCCATTTTGATCAATGATTATCATCGCCACAGGTTTCACACCACCTCCGCCGCCAGTACCCATGCCAATACCTTCCCCTTCGCCGCTGGCGGAGGGTATCTTTCCTTTGCCACTGCCACCACCCGCACCAAAGCCGAAACCCAGGCTCACCAGCGGAATCATCGTGACATCACCAATAGTAATTGATTCACCCACCACCCTATTGGTGCCCAACATCCGCTCAATCTCCTCCATTGAAGTCTTTAGCAGCTTTTCTACTTGTTCCATGATCTCACCCTCCTTATGCTTGATGGTATTGATAGTTTATAAGCATGTATTTATACGTAGCTATACTACACCAATTTATATGGATTAGTTATCCATGGAAGTTATGGCTGCCCCGATCGGTTGATAGATCAGGGGCTCAGAAGGCTTCGTTGTAGCCGTAATTGATTGTCCCACTCGCGGCGTTTTGCCTGGAGGTATTCATGACGTTCAAGTTCATGCAGCTGGGTAGCAAAACTCTCTGACAAATCAAACCAGGTATTGATGCGGCTTTCAAAGCGCTCATCATATGCAAGGTGAGCGGTATCGAAAAATGCCTTTAGTGCCAGGTAATAACGCATTACGTTGCGCTCAATAATCCCTCTTATCCCCTTGATAAATACTGGTTCACCTGCGGAGGTGTTGCGCTGCACACTAAAGCCGACCTTATCCCGTCCCAGCGTCGCCAGGTAGGCCTCAGTCCCGAGGCGGCTGCGCAGACTGGTCTGATAGGATGAATGAATGCGCACAAAGGTATCAGCGCCGACAGGCATCGCCTCGACCACAATAAGGTAATCATTGGTACCGAAGGGGCCCTGCTCGGCACTCAGGATTACCTTCATATAATCGCTGTCCGCTGCGGCTAATTGGTAAAAATAGTTCAATTGATAGGCCGCCTCGGGCGCTTCGTAATATTTACGCCCGGCATAAAAGGTCAGCACGGTTTGACCAGCCGTCTGCTGCTGCGAGGTACAGGACTTAATGTTCAGATTAAGCGGCATAAAGTCACACCAACTAGCGGGATTGGTCAGGGCCGTTACCACACGATCAAAAGGCCCCGTTATCACGGCATAGACATCAGCACTCAGGCGGTTATCGATTTCACTGGAGTGAATGTTCAGAGGAAGTTTAAAAACAGGTTCAGAAGTTTGCAGCTGCATCTGCTGGTAATAGCGATCTAATTGTCTGACCCCGTCAACATTTGACCAGGCCAGCGCCGGTACCGTTATCCAGATAAATAACGCCAGTAACTTAGGGCCTGTTAACACTAATCTCATGAATCTACTTCTACTACGTGGCAGCACATGGTCCATTGGAGCAGTCAATCATAAAAAAGTTCACCGCGATGAGCGATGTACTGCACAGTCACCCTGCCCTACAAATCTCGCGGGTACCTCAGCAGCGCCTGCCGGGGCTGTTCTGTGGTACGCTGTCGTAGTACGCATCCGCATTATTCCCACCTGCCAGTAGTGATCTTTCCTGGTAACGTAGGTGATAACGATGCACTGATCACCGTACTTCAACGTCTATCGTCAACGATAGGTGAAATAGCAGTTGAAACGGCGACACAGACCAGGGAAGCCTCTGATTAATTCATGAACGGGATCTATGAGAGCCAAAATATCCAACTGCTGCGTTGAAAATCTTGTCAATAGTCCCGCTATTCACTATGATTTTCGCCTTGCATTCGAATATTTTGGCTCTCATATCTCTCCGCCCAGAATTAATCAGAGATTCCCTGGCTAATATTCGGGTGTAGCACTTTAAAAAAGCCATGAAGGATTCAGCAGGCAAGATGAGTAGCGAACAATTTGTAGCCACAGAAAATAGCACCGCCAGGCCCGACCAGGCTATTGCAGGTAAGCCTACTGCGCATAAACCCACTTTAGACAAAGCGGCGCTGGTTGCAAGGCTGCGACAGATCATCCCGGGCGACGCTGTCCTCTATGACGAAGAGGACCTGCGACCCTATGAATGTGATGGACTCTCCGCCTATCGCCAACTGCCGATGATTGTGGTGTTGCCGAGTACTCTTGAGCAGGTGCAGGCGATCATGCGCCTCTGCCACCAACATAGTGTGCCGGTGATTGCGCGCGGTGCGGGCACCGGTCTCTCGGGTGGCGCGACCCCGATGGGCGATGGCGTCGTCCTCAGTCTGGCCAAGTTTATGTCGATCCTCAATATCGATCCGATCGCCCGTACCGCGGTGGTACAACCCGGTGTGCGTAATCTTGCGATCTCTCAGGCGGTCGCCGCGCACAGACTCTATTATGCGCCCGACCCATCATCACAAATCGCCTGTACCATCGGGGGCAACGTCGCCGAAAACTCCGGTGGTGTCCACTGCCTGAAATATGGGCTGACCGTGCATAACGTGCGCAAGGTCAAACTGGTAACGATGGAAGGTGACCTGATTACGTTAGGGTCAGATGCACTGGATAGCAGCGGCTATGATCTACTCGCACTGATCAACGGCTCAGAAGGGATGCTAGGCGTCGTGGTTGAGGTTACCGTAAAACTCACCCCGATCCCCGAGCGCGCCCAGGTGGTGCTGGCCGCGTTTGACGATGTCGAAAAGGCAGGCATTGCCGTGGGCGAAGTGATCGCCGCCGGCATCATCCCCGCCGGCCTTGAAATGATGGATAAACTGGCCATTCAGGCTGCCGAAGATTTTGCCCATGTCGGCTACCCCACCGATGCCGAGGCGATCCTGCTGTGCGAACTCGACGGCACGAATGAAGAGGTTTCGGAACAGATTTTAGTGGTACGCGAGATCATGCAACAGTGTGGGGCCACCGAGGTTCGAACAGCGCGCGATGAAGCAGAACGTGAAGCGTTCTGGAAGGGACGCAAGTCAGCATTCCCCGCGGTCGGCCGCCTCGCCCCCGACTACTACTGCATGGACGGCACCATCCCGCGCAAACATCTGCCCTATGTACTGCGCCGCATGGGCGAACTCTCGATCGAATACGAGCTGCGCGTCGCCAACGTCTTTCACGCCGGCGACGGTAACCTGCACCCACTGATCCTCTACGATGCCAACATCCCCGGCGAGCTAGCGCGCACCGAAGAATTTGGCGGCAAGATACTGGAGCTGTGCATCGAGGCCGGCGGCAGCATCACCGGTGAACATGGTGTCGGCATTGAAAAACTGGCACAGATGCACCTGCAATTCAGCGATGAAGAGCTGACACAGTTTCATGCGGTGAAACACGCCTTTGACCCCGCCGGCCTGCTCAATCCCGGCAAGGCGGTGCCGACACCAAAGCGCTGTTCTGAATATCGCCAACTGCCTACGCAGACGAGTGGTGAACAATCCCAGACTCAAACACAGACGAATTGAAAGCACGTATGAATCAGGATCTCAGCCAGCAGTTTCAGCAGCAGGTAATGGCTGCCAGCCAAACAGGTACACCACTTCAGATACAGGGCGACGGCAGCAAAAGTTTTCTCGGCCACATCAGTGAGGCAACGCCACTGGCGGTCAGTGGTCATCGCGGCGTTGTTAGTTATGACCCGGTGGAACTAGTGATCACCGCCCGTGCCGGTACGCCGCTGCGCGAACTCGAACAGACACTTGCCGATGCGGGGCAGATGTTGCCGTTTGAACCACCGCACTTTGGCCTTAACGCTACCCTCGGCGGCACCATCGCCTGTGGCCTCTCTGGTCCTGCCCGCCCCTTCAGCGGTTCGGCGCGTGACTATGTGCTCGGCGTCAAGCTGATCAATGGCCGTGGCGAGATCCTCAACTTTGGGGGGCAGGTGATGAAGAACGTCGCCGGTTACGACTGCTCTCGCTTGATGGCGGGTGCGATGGGGACACTCGGTGTGTTGCTGGAGATCAGCCTCAAGGTACTGCCAAAACAGGCGGCAGAAACCACGCTGATACACAACACCTCATTAGCGCAGGCACTCGATACGATGAACCAGTGGTCGGGTAAATCGCTGCCCCTCAGCGCCACCTGTTATGACGGTGACAGTTTATACCTGCGATTGAGTGGTGCTAAAACTGCGGTGGAAAGTGCGCAGCAATTGATCGGCGGCGAGCGGCATGATGACAGCACTGCCTGGTGGCAGTCGGTTAAAGAACAGCAACACCCCTTCTTCCAGGCTGAACTTCCGCTGTGGCGTCTATCTCTCCCCGCCGCAACAGCACCCATCGATATTCCGGGGGCGTGGTTTATCGACTGGTGTGGTGCACAACGCTGGTTATTGAGTAATGCCGAACCTGAACGGGTTCGGGAAAAGGCACGCGCGGCGGGCGGCCATGCCACGCTGTTCCGTCGTGGTACAGCAAATAATGATGCCGCAATTGATGCCTCGATTGATGCCGTGATTGATCTGGCGACTGAAACATTTCAACGGCCAGAGAGTGGCGTGATGCAACTGCACCGCCGCCTCAAGCAGGCGTTCGATCCCGCCGGGATACTCAACCCCGGCCGCCTCTACGCTGATCTATAAAAACAGCTTTTCACACACGAATTTAGCCATGCAGACTGAACTTTCAGACGACATCAAAGATACCAGCATCGGCAGAGAGGCCGATGCGATTTTACGCAGCTGTGTACATTGCGGTTTTTGTACCGCCACCTGCCCCACCTATCAACAACTCGGCGACGAACTCGATAGTCCACGCGGGCGCATCTATCTGATCAAGCAGATGCTGGAAGGCAATGCGGTCACTGCAAAGACACAGACCCACCTTGACCGCTGCCTCACCTGTCGCGCCTGTGAAACCACCTGCCCCTCCGGGGTGAGATACGGCCGTCTGGTAGAGATTGGACGCGAATATGTCGATAAAAAGGTCCCCCGTTCGCTATCGCAGAGGATCACCCGCAAGGCGCTGCGTACCATCGTGCCGCATCCACAGCGACTGGCACCCTTAATCAAACTGTCGCAACTGCTCAAGCCTTTGCTGCCAACACAGCTAAAGACAAAGGTGCCTGTTTTACAGGCTGCATCGGCTCAACTTAAGACTACCCATGCACGCAAGATGATTACATTGGCGGGCTGTGCACAGTCGGTGATCAAACCCGGCACCAACGGGGCAGCGGTAAAGATACTGGACAGGCTTGGCATCACGCTCACCCCCCCTGCCGCCGCTGGTTGTTGTGGCGCGGTCAGTTATCACCTGACCCAACATGAAGAGGGGCTCGGTTTTATGCGGCGCAACATCGATGCCTGGTGGCCACTGGTCGATCCGGCAGGTAATCTGGCAGACGATGCACCACACGAAGCGATCCTCGTCACCGCCAGTGGTTGCGGTGCGATGGTGAAAGAGTACGGTGACGCGCTTAAAGATGATCCGCAATACGCGGATAAAGCGGCGTTGATCTCTGCACTGGCAAAAGATCCCTGCGAAGTAGTTGCCAATGAAGATTTCTCATCACTGAAGCTTAACCTACCGCACAAGAAGATCGCCTTTCAGACCCCCTGCACCCTGCAACATGCGCAGCAGTTGAATGGCCGTGTCGAAACCATCCTTGGCCAGCTCGGTTTTGAGCTGACCACCGTGCCGGATGGTCATCTCTGCTGCGGCTCCGCTGGCACCTACTCGATTCTGCAACCTAAGATGTCACAAACACTGCGGGATAAAAAACTCACCGCGTTGATGAGTGGCCAACCCGACATCATCGCCACCGCGAACATCGGTTGTCACATGCAACTGGAGACTAAATCGAATATACCGGTTAAACACTGGCTGGAGTTGATTGCCGAGGCGATGATTTAATCGGTGTTTCAACAGCCGGTTAAGGCGTAATCTTGCGTGAAAAAATCGCTGCCACAAGCTTACCAGCCCAAATATGACACCACCGAGTAAAATACCTACCAGAGTATTCAGCAGTAAGGGGGTGATCGCCACAAGGAAACTGCCCGCCATCGGTACGGTATGCATCACTTCACTCGCGTGATGCAGAAGCGCCTGCGCATCAGCGCAGACCATGAATCAGTATGCCGCCACCAACGATAAACATCGCAATGGTGCCAACGATGGATAACAGCTTCATCAGGTAAGGTGCGATATACCCCGACAGGTAATCAATGACACTCACGCCATCGACGTTGCCCCCTGCTTAAAAAACACATGTAGCCTGGGCTGAGCTGATAGCGAAACCCAGGAGGGGGCTTTATTTTATGTTGTATTTGTATATCATGGGTTTGCGCAGACCTGACCCCGAGCCTGCAAGCTTCACTTCATTCATGAATCCGCTTTATTCTACAACGGCTTATTTCAACATCTTTATTGCAGCCGATAACTGATCTGGCACTAAGAGGGGCATTACTTCAGTACCGCTGACTTTTATCAATCTATGATTGCGAATTTGATATTTCTGCACCTCATCGTATGAATCAATCATTTCCCAAAAATCAGGGGCTTCTACATCTAAACCTTGCGCTCGTAATGACTCCGCTGCATCTTTAGATTTTTGATAATCCTTTAGGAGTAACTTTAACCATTTTTCCTGAGTTTTAGTTGGCTGCGGTTCAATTTTATCTATTATTCTTTGCTCTTCGTCGGTGACACCCAAATCTGCCTTGCTTGGAATAAAAGCATTAGCACTTCCTACTTCAGCAATAGGTTTTTCTAATTTAGCCTCACCCAATACCCACTCCTTAAACGTAAGCCCAAATTCCTTTGAGAAAAATGCGACTTGCAGTGTTATGGCACCGTTGAGTGCAGCGCTAGTAGATCCTGCAATAGTCAATATTGCGTTTGCCCCACCATTAATAATATCTTCATTTTCCTGAACACTAGCATTTAACTTGATTACTCCGGATAAGGCGGCACTCAATACAGCCTGAATCTCTCCTATAACGCTTGCAACGCCTGCAGATACTCCAACTCCAACGCCAGCTTTGGCTGCAACCTTAGCTTTAGCATCACCGGTACCTTTTATATCTAATCGATTTTCATCGTCAGAAGTAATGGAAGCATCTTCTTCCAGTTTTAAACTCAGTGAAGTGGATGCTGAAAAGCCAAGTGAAAATGTCAACGCCAGGGGCGCTAGCGGTCCCAATGGGGCAGGAAATACCACTTTATAGTCTAGCGAAGGAGTATCAATTTTCTTTTCCTGTTCTGAATGGAGCTTAAGTTTAGACTTACTTAAAACTAATTGATTACCAGCGATAGATAACTTGAAGCCATCTTTTCCAACAGTAATTGTATCTTCATCTTCTTCACCATCACCTAAACCAATAGTGCCGAATGAATCAACATCAAGTCCAGATGCCTCAAATGCCTCTTCATGCCCTAATAGAGACATCACATGATCTGGTATCTCATCATGAAACATATCCCAGTATGCCTGCCTGACTATGTCCTGATGATCCCTGTATCTAGGGAGTATTTTCTTCGAGGATTTTTCGATTCTTGTACTTTTTTTATAAAGTCGACCACTGTATTTTTTAAATTTAGCGATACACTCCTCATAAACAACAGTTTCCGATTCATCTATTTCAGCCACATTAACGAATGGTTCACGTTGTATGGGATCAGTAGATACTTTAAAAAATTGAGTCGATAAACGAGTGTTAATAATATTAACCGCAGTACCTTTACCTCTATTCTCTTTTTGTTTTAATTGGGAAGCTTTTTTCCCCATAACATCGGCTTCATTTTCTAACCCCGCATCATCATTGACATTGAGCATACCCTTCATTTGAGTCGTTGCTTGAACTCTTCCTTGTTTTTGTTGTACGACATGCCAGGCTTCGTGCGGCAGATGCTTTTCCTGACCTGCACCTAAATGAATGTCTGTGCCTTGCGCATAGGCGTGTGCATTCAGCTGAGCTGGCTTGTCTGAATTTCGATGCACCTTAACATCATCCAAAGACACTCCAGATAAGTTCTCTATTCCAGATTTAAGATTGTCAGGCAAGCCGGTCCTGTTTTCTTTTTTCCGAACAGTGTCCGCTTTCATTTGAAGCGCTTCTTCTATCCCATATTTTTGTAGCGGGGGCTTCGTGTGAGCATGAGCCATCGCCTGAAATTGAGCAGCCTGCTTGACTTGTGGGCTGTTATTAGCCATTTCCTGAATGGCCTTAAACTGTATCGCTCGTGGACTATTGTTTGCGGTTTCTTGTAATTTTCTTTGTGCAATAGCTTCTGGTCGGATATCTGAAAATTGAAAAGTAGACTCGCCAGCGGTCTGTTGTTGCGAAGGCTCATTCGCATTAGACTGGCTTTTGTTTTGTTGCGTTTTATCAGCGTGAGTATTCAAAATTAGTCCTTTTCATGTTGAGGCAATCCCAATACCACGGAAAACTTAACAACTGAATAATACATCAGAATACACCCTAAAAAAGGGCCGCATCTTTTCCCCTGAAGTTGTTATTATTACGCCTTTTGTTTATCGGACTTCCAACAGCTCTACGTCGAATATCAACGTGGCATTGGCAGGAATCGAACCCGCGCCACGTGTGCCGTAACCAAGACTGGCGGGAATCACGAGCGTGCGTTGACCGCCCTCTTTCATCCCTACCACCCCCTGATCCCAGCCTTTAATCACACGCCCCGCACCCAGTGGGAACGTAAATGGCTGGCTACGATCGCGCGAGCTATCAAACTTTTTTCCCTTGTGGTCAGTTGCGCTGTCATCATAAAGCCAGCCGGTGTAATGCACGGAGACCCCCTTGCCAACAAGCGCTTCCTTCCCCTCACCCACCACCACATCTGTTTGTGCAAACGCGACTGCGCCAGTCTTCATATTGGTCGGTGCCGGGGTTTCTGAACAACCACTCAGGACAACCATGCCGGCAGCAAGCATCAGCGCCAATGGAATATGAATTAAACCTTTAATCATGACGCTGTTTCCTTATCTGTGCCGCTAATTTACGACAGATGGTTTTTTATTTGAGAGTGTCAATAGTAGCAGCAAGAGGATACTCATGGCTGAACATCACCCTAATCAACCATCTCCAACATCTCCAACATCTCCAGCATCTCTTTTACGTCCTGGCCATAACTAGCGTACATAATCACACTGTTCGGTTAAATGCTCAACGTACTCACGAGCTCAGCCACCAACACCACAATGTCTCTGGTCAGGGCAAATGTCAATTGGTAGTCAGGCATTTGGTTAATAGTATCCCAGCACTTATTTGGTAGGTGATATTAAATAAATAATCGTGTCCCCAGGTTTGATTAAACAGTAAACGTTATCCCCCAGGTAACACAGCAATATATTAATAAAGAATTCCACCATTCAACCGAAATATATATTGTTCCGTTTTGTCTAAAACCAGTCAACATATACTGATAAATTTAATGATAAACAATTAGTTAGAGTTATTGCCATGAAAAAGACACATGCAACCAGGCCACTTCTACATATCGTACTGCTGTCACTGAGCATAGCCTACTCCACTGCTTTCGCAGCCCCCGCAACCCAGGAACTGGTATTACTCAACTGGCCCGAATACCTGGACCCAGAATTGATCAAGAAATTCGAGAAACAGACAGGCGTCATGATCAGGGAAGTATATTTCGAAAGTGACGACATGCGCGATGACATGATGTTGGAGACCGACGGCAAGGGCATAGACCTGGTAGTTGTCAATGGTGTGATGGTAGACATCTACCGCAAGAACGGCTGGCTGGTGCAGATCGATTCCCCCAAAGTCCCAAACCTCAAGCATATAGAAACCCGTTGGCAGGATGCCTTTCCCGGGGCTCACGATTATGCAGTTCCCTACTTCTGGGGTACCCTGGGCATCGCCTATCGTACAGACCTGTTCGAAACACCACCAACCCGATGGATGGATATCATGCGACCGATAGAGTCTCTGCGTGGCAAGATCGGCATGATCGAAAGTGTGCGTGATTTGCTGGGCATGGCATTGAAGGCGTTGGGTCATTCCGCTAATAGCACAGGCACCGGAGAGATTAAAGCGGCGGAGCAGCTATTACTGGCGCAGAAACCCTATGTCAAGGACTACGCCTATATCACTCTGAGTGAGGACTCCCCGCTAGTGAGCGGTGAAATGAGCGTCACGATGATCTACAGCGGTGATGCCCTGATGCTGCAGGAACACCATGAGAAGATCAACTACGTGGTGCCGGAGGAAGGCAGCAACATCTGGGTAGACTATCTCGTGGTACTGGAAAGCTCCAACAAGCAGGACCTTGCCTGGAACTTTGTTAACTTCCTGAACGAACCTGAAAATGCAGCTTAGCTGGCAGAGTTTGTCTATTACGCGACACCCAACAAGGCGGCAGAGAGACTGTTACCGGCGGAGTTTCTTAAAGATAAGATCATCTATCCTGATGCAGGAGTCTTAGCCAAATCAGAGCCCTATAAACTGCTGCCTCCACGTGTGGAAAAAAAACGTCAGAATGCCTTTTCCAAAATAATGCGATAGCCGCATAAGTTCGATGAAGCTTCGTACGAAAATAGCACTACTGCTGGTACCGCTAATCGTTTCTCCCCTGTTTACCGTCGGCTGGTTTGCCTATAGTGAACTATGGGAGACCTCAGAACAGGCAATGTTCAATGAAATGCGCACCGCTCTAGAGCAGCTTGACACCCAAATGGACACGGAGGTTAAAACAGCAGTGTCAAATATAGAGTTGCTCGCCAAGAATACTCTGGTAAAAAAGTTCGTGCTTACTCGCGATGAATCGCAACGCTACACGCTCATGCTATCCCCCCTGCTACGGGTTTTCCAAAGTTACCAGGAAGCGTTTCCGGAGTATTATGAAATCCGCATTCTACAACCAGATGGTTACGAGGACGCACGCCAGACAAGCTACGAAATGGACAATGTGACGGATGAAGAACAAGACACGCCACTATTCAAAGCCATGATTGCAGCAGACGACCAGACCACCACTATGATCTTCAATAATCCGGACAATAACAAAATCTCACTACACATAGGCAAGCCGCTTTTCTTGCGCGATCCCGCGCTGGATCCGATCAGAGCTCCACCCAAACTGCGCGGATACCTGTCACTGACAATCGAGATTCAAAAGCTAGAAGAACAGATCCACAATGACAAGATCAGGCAAACAGGATATCTCCTGGCCACCGACGCAAATGGCAAGGTACTGTTTCACCAGGATCCTGCACAGATTGGAACCAGCATCGACCCCGCTATTCTGAAAACGGCAGACATTGGCAATTTTAACAATGCTCGCATGAGAACCCTCTTCGAAAACAAGAGCACCTATATAGCAGGTGCCAAATTACATCCCAACCTGCTCCTGTTTTCAGTTCTACCAGAAGAGGAGCTACTCACGAACAGCCGCAGACTCGGACTGCTGATCGCTGTTATCACGCTATTCACCATCATTATTACCATCGCCTGTCTGTTTATGGCGCTCGAATACATGGTCATCAGACCCATCCAGCAGTTACGAGATGTTTCAACGAAAATCGGTCATGGTCTCTGGGATATCACATGCAGCGTATCGTCACAGGATGAACTTGGCGATCTCGCAACCGCCGTGGAAGAAATGGCATCGAACCTGAAAAATTCGGACGAACAGATCCGTCGCCTTGCCTACCATGACAGCCTGACCGGACTACCGAACCGTGTCATGTTCACGGACTTCCTCAACCACTCAATCGCCTCCGCAAAGCGCAATAATGAACAACTCGCACTACTGTTCATGGACATTGATGACTTCAAACGCATCAATGATTCCCTCGGACATCAGTCAGGTGACGCTCTGCTTCAGAAAATTTCGGAGCGCCTGGCAAATACACTACGCACGGAGGATTGCATTGCACGACCTACTGAATCAGACAAACAGGATGATTTACTGTCCAGATTAGGCGGTGACGAATTCGTTATCCTGCTGCCTGAAATCGCTGACATCCATTCCCCAGGCAAGGTTGCCCATCGCCTGATCAATACCATATCAAAGCCGATTATGATCGGTGAACATGAATGTTATGTTGGCGCCAGTATCGGTATCACGCTCTATCCAGACGATGGCACCACCTCAGAGGAACTGACCAAGAACGCCGATATCGCAATGTACTATGCCAAAGATCAAGGGAAAAACAACTTCCACTATTATACGGAAGCCATGAACGTGGCAACCACGGAACGGATTCTCCTCGAGAGCAGGCTGCGCAAGGCACTTGAGGATGATAATTTTCTCCTGCACTACCAGCCACAGGTAGATGCCATTAGCGGTGAAGTTGTCGGCCTGGAGGCACTGATACGCTGGCAGGATCCGGAACGTGGCATGATCGAGCCCCATGTTTTCATCCCGGTTGCTGAGGAATCTGGCCTGATCCTGCCCATCGGCGAGTGGGTTCTACAGGAGGCCTGTAGGCAGGCGCAGGAATGGCAAAAAGCAGGACACCCTGCCATTATCATCTCCGTCAACATATCCAGTATCCAGTTTTCCAGGCAGGATATCGCCGCGCTCATCCGCCATGCCCTCAAGAAAAGCCAGCTAGCCCCACACTGCCTTGAGATCGAAATCACGGAAAGCGCTATTATGTCAGACTCGGAAAGTGCCATAGCAGCACTAACAGAAATCAAAACGCTCGGCGTTAGCATTGCACTCGACGATTTTGGCACTGGTTATTCATCGCTGAGTCACCTGCGACGCTTCCCCATCGATACACTAAAAATAGATCGCAGCTTTATCATCGACATTGACAGCAACCACGAAGATGCAGAAATCGTAGCGGCGATTATCTCCATGGCCCATACATTGAAACTTCGCGTCGTCATAGAGGGGGTAGAAACCAACGAGCAATTACGTGTCGTTGCAGACAAAAAAGGCGATGTCATCCAGGGCTACCTGTTCAGCCGCCCTCTCCCAGCCAGTGAAGTCGCCGCCGTGTTGGCGAAGCGCTACCTGAAATCGCCTGATAACCTCGTCCTATCCTAAGGTTGCCAGTCAGTACCACAGGCGGGTAGTTAGTCAGAAGCCAATCACAAGACACAGACGCCAGCTTTTTTATGCTGCCTCCAAATGCCTTCCCCCATGATGCGTACAAGCAATCCATGACGCTGCCTCGATCGATTCACCATTAATTCAGCAACGCCGGCCTGATCATCCAGTCAATCTGCCACTGCGTGGCACCGTTATCTTCCAGGCAAACAATACTCCCCGACTGGAAGGCAATAATGGGCCGATTGACATCCTCAATCAGCAGATGTGAAACCAGCCTGGCCATAAAAAGTAAAACGGTAAAACGGTGACGCTACCCTTTTCTCACAGGGCTTGAAACCACAAACAACAAAGCATCAACCGAATTTCTCTTCGTTAACTGGACACATTCACTTCCCAATTACTTCCACAACCTCATTGCGGTAAAGACGTTAAAAGAACCTCGGCAGCATCATGTGCCATGATCTTATGAACTTCCCTGGTTGGATGTAAGCCATCCCAAAACAAATAGGTATCAGGTTTTTTGCATCTGTAGGGAACAACATTCGGCGTTACACAGGGAACATCAGTAACTTCTATCCCATAATTTTCAGGATTGTCGATAATTGTATTAAGCAGTGCATTCACATCAAAAATCCGTACATCCATATATGAATTCAACTCTCCTTGAAGAACGAGCAGTTGAAAATTAAATACATTCGTCAAATCAGTTGCAGCCGTCGCCACGCCCGGAAACATGCCGTCCAGAATTTGTACAGCAGGCGTTTGGCCAATATCAGGTACATTCATTAACAGAAAATGTCGAGCACCCTGGTTATAAAGTGTTCCAATAGCGGTACCAATATTAGCAATAGCACCGGCGATGATAGATGAAGGGTCACCAGGTAATCCTACTAGTGCATCGCGCAGGTCATTACCACCGAACTCAAAAATAAACAACGTGTCAGCCGACACCTCTGGAAAACCTGCAAGGTATGCTCCAAGCTGATCTGACAAATTCATGCGACAGGGGTAATCATTTGCCCTTGCGCCTCCGACAGCATAATTGCGGGCTTCCATACCACTATTTCTCAATGCGGGACGCGTAAATCCTGCCAGTCCCTTGCTGCGTGCCAGTTGCTCCACCCAGGTTGCACCATTGCTGACATGATGGCCACCTGTCGCATAGCTTCCATCCGGTATGTAAAAATCATCCAATGCATCATAAGGAGGAACATTCATCGGCGTACCCAGTCCGCAAGTTTCATCAAAACCAAAACGTGACGGATCTGACAGCACCACAAAAGCATTACCGGAGTCACTCAAACTACCACCTAAAACGACAATACCATCGTAAGGTTTCTGTTGCGCATGTGATGTCGATGTAACGAATATGCTCAATGAGAATAAAACCAGCATACAAAGTGTTCTAAAGTATTTTATTAACATCATAAATTTCTCCTCAACTTGTTATCAGCCTGGCAATTCGAACACCAATAGTAAACGTAATCTATAACGAACACTAGCTCATGTGAAAATGGAGAGAAGGTCTTCCCCCAGCTGTGCGGCGATGTTTTTTTATTGGTGACTACCAATAGAGATTCGGGTTTAGGGCATTAAGATTAATTGAGCAATTGGGGATTAGCACCGATCACCTACCCCCATTGTGAATTAAATAAGATAAACTCTATGCTTGTTTCAGAAACTTACATCGATGGATAGCTAGCAACGAACCAATGAATAATCACAATAACGCAGTAGCCTCGTGGGTCTCGCACAACGTTTCCCACATCGCCCTCTCAGCCATCAAAGAGATGGCAATGTTAAGCGCCAAGGTCGAAGAGACTGCCTCACTGGCGTGGGGGCTACCCTCTTTTAGAACGCCAGCCTACATACGAGAGGCGGTGGCAGAAGCGCTGACCAACGATCCCGATGCTGGGAAATATGCACTACCCAACGGACTCCCGGAACTGCGGCAACTGGTGGCCGACAGACATTATCGTGAAACTGGTGTAGCAGTGAATTCAGATGAGAACGTACTGATCACCGCTGGCAACATGCAGGGACTGAACACCTTGTTTCACGTCATTATCGATGCTGGTGATGAGGTCATCGTCACTGACCCGGGATTCGCTTCTCACTTTCAACAAATCAGACTTTGTGGTGGAAAACCCGTTTTCTGGCCGTTGCAGGAAAAACAGGGATGGAGCCTCGACATCGAAAATCTGCCTGGCCTTATCAGCGAGCGCACCAAAGCGATCGTACTGGTCTCCCCATCTAATCCAACGGGAAAGATCTTTACCAAAGAGGAGCTATTACATGTAGGCGCGATCGCCAAAGAAAAAAAACTGCTGCTACTTATCGATGACCCCTATAGCAACTACACCTACGAAAACCAGGCAAAATACTTTAATCTGGCCTCGCAAAAAGAGTTTGTGAAAAACACCGTCTACTTTTTTACCTTCTCCAAATCCTATGCGATGAGTGGTTGGCGATTAGGCTATATGATTCTGCCGTCACACCTTAAAAAAGAGGCGCTGAAAGTCCATGATGCGACGATGATCTGTACCCCGCGCATCTCTCAAATCGCTGGTATTGCAGCACTAAAGGGCGAGCCCAAACATCTAAAAACATTCGAACAGACATTGGCCAGGCGACGGGGGTTGATTCAACAGAGGCTCGACCGCGTCAGCCATGTGTTCGAATACAGTCCTCCTGAAGGCGCATATTACCTCTTTCCGAAAATCAGGGTTCCACATGAAAACGCTTATGAGTTTTCTCTCAATCTGCTGAAAGAAGCAAAAGTCACCGTCACCCCGGGAAGCGCCTTTGGCCCATCAGGCGAACACCATGTCAGGATGGCCTATTGTGTAGAGGAAGATACGATCAATAAGGCATTTGACCGTATTGAGAAATATTTTGGCGCTGGTTGAATTGGCAATAGGTGGATTCACGTTGCCCAGCGAAGGCCCGGGTCGCCCATTAGCCAGCCCCTGTCAAACGGCAATAACTAAACGTAAGCACCTATAATAGGTGCCTTTTTTACACTCATCATTACCATGATGGAGTGAATGTATCGCAACAGGCCATCAATGACACTGACCCCATCGATTCATCAATTCAGCAACGCCGGCCTGATCATCCAGTCAAGCTGCCACTGCGTGGCACCATTATGCTCCAGGCAAACAACACTCCCCGGCTGGAAGGCAATAATGGGTCGATTGACATCCTCAATCAGCAGATGTGAGACCAGCCTGGCCATAAATGGTAGGTGACCGACCATGAGCGTATCCTCACTCCAGCTTTCACTTTGCCAATCAAATGCCTCGGGGTTGTCATTGGGATTGATCAGGTCACTGACCTCCACTGTCACGCCGGGGGCAATCGCTTTCGCCAGAGACTCTGCCGTCTGCTGGGCGCGGAGTTTGCCACTGTGGATCACCCTGGCAACCTGAATATCCGCCTGCTTAAGGAACGTGGCAAGCCGTGCAACATCCATACTGCCCTGTGCGGTCAAAGGGCGCTCGGGGTCGACTTCTTTAGCACATGCCTTACCATGTTGTACGAGATAAAGTTTCATCTGTAGCACCCCCTGGAAAAATATCAGTAAATTTTAAAACAACTGCATCGGTACTTAATCAGAGGTTGATTAATATAAAGGTTTCATAACACATTAGAAACCAGTGACACTAAGCCTGTCTATTAAAGCACAGGCCAGCGAGCGTCATGTAAGAGTGAGTGTATCGCGATAGGCGATCAAAAACACTCACCCTCTCGATTTCCCCCTGCTTAAAAAAACAGATGTAGCCTGGGTTGAGCTGATAGCGAAACCCAGGAGGGGGCTTTTTTTATAATGTTGTATTTGTATATCATGGGGTTGCGCGGGTCTGATAATCATATAGCCAGCTCCCGAGCCTGCTCATCCAACCAGGCCACTACATGCGCAGTTATCTCGTCAACATCACGGTAGCGGCGTAACGTGACCACATCAGGATAATTCATTGCCAACTGCATAACATTATGAATGTTATGCCCCGCATGGCGATGATCAGGATTATAAAAACCAAGCACAGGTTTCCCCAAATGAATAAAGCGCATCACATTCACACCAGAACCAAAGCCAGCCTCATCAAAACCGAAAATGGCGACCTTAGCCGCCGCCTGAAAACCAAGATCTCGCTCAAGAAAAAAAGCAGTGACTAACTCATCCTCATTTTCAAATCTGTTGTTATTTTCAAGCTGCCAAGATGGCCAGTCTTTATCGTAATATTCAATAGGATCACACACCATGCGCGAAAACTCATCAACAGGTATCTCTGGAAATTGTTTTCGATAATAATGATAGCGGGTGTCAAAACCCAGGCCACTCGATTGCAACACCGCCATCACCGTCATCTTAAAACGCCACGTCGCATCGGTGGCATGCATGCCTTTTCCGCTCACGTAACAGGGGATCATAGAATTGGTATTAATGGTCATATGCTTAAAATAGTTTCGTCATTAAGTTTTACGCCAACTTGCTGCAACAATATTTATAAAACAATCACTGCCGACAGCACGCCAATCAGGCCACCAAATACACCACCCCAAACCACTAACCAACCGAGATGTTGTTTGATCATCTGTTGCACCATCTCTTTGACCAGTTGTGGGGTAAGCTCCTCCAGCCGCGCATCGATGATCTCGGCAACCTTGGCGCGAATGTCGGCCATCACCGCAGGCTGATCGATCTCGTCCTGTAGCAGTTGATGAAAATCATCTTTTTCAGTGATCTCCACCATCGACGCCTTCATGCTGATGATAAAGGGTTCTTTTAACGGTGTTAAGGCATCGGCACCGCCAAACATCCCCAGCATACCGCCAAACGAAGAGTTCATAATCACCTCCACCAGCTTATCAAACGACGGCGAGAGATCGACCTTTTCAATCACAGGGCCGATTTGAAATGTCGGCTTCACCGAACCGCCCGCACCGCCAGAGACAAAACGGTCGATATTTTCCTGAGTAAAGAACTGCTCCATCATCAGGGTTTTGATCGCCGTCTTAAACGCCTCAAAACGCGCCGGGATCACCCCCGATCCTACCAGTCCCGGTACTTTTTCAAACAGCATGTGCACCGCCAGCCAGTTGGTTAACGCGCCGGAAAGTGCAAACAGACCGACCATCACCATCACGTCGTTGTGCACTTCCAGACCCAGGCCAAGCACAGACCCGGCAATCAGGTTAGTTAAAATACTTTTATTCATTCAATCACGTCACTTTTAATCACAAAACAGCGGGCAGCCATTATCCTTGAATCATCGCTCGTTGGGTAGATTTCGGTGCAGGCGTTGATTCTTGAGGAATTGCGGCAGTGGTAACAAAGGGTAACGTCCCGAATGGCATTTTCCTTCAATCCTTAAAGGTGTGTTTTTATCCCTAAAGCAGGCCTTTTAAGGCCTGTTTATGCCTTTATTTTAGACCTTTATGCTTTTCATTCAAGGAGTTGTTTAGGTCCGACCCGCTATTACCTGTGCAGTACATCCTTTACCTGGCAATCCACCCTGATGATGCAGTAGAGAAACCAGGCACACCTCCACTCATTACTTCCTAATACTCATTATAGAGACTACAATAGCAACATTGGCACGTTCATCGCGGTGTTCAGATGTCACGCTTTATGAACAGCGTATCGCGGGTAAACGTCGCTACTATGCATGGTCTGCGATGTTTTGAAATAGTGGTGCTGCCAAGCAACACGAAAGTGGTTACTGGAAGCGCCTTACGAGCAAACAGGAGGTGTGCTATGCAATTAACATTAACCGATTTCAACGAACATAAGAACGCTCAAAAACTCATTCTCTGGTTAAGCTATGGGCTGCACGTATTGTTCTTAACCGCACCCATAGGATTTGGAATTAATCTGCTCAAGAAACGTGAGTATAAACCGTTGCTGTCTATATCAGAGGGAGAGGAAGCGGAGTTGCTGAATTATGCGGCCAGCCACCACCAGTGGTTGTGTACGACATTCCTGGTTACGTTGATATTTATGATGATTTCCGCGGGTACCTGGTATTACGGAGTCGGGATCGTAGTCGCAGTGGGAACGGCGATATGGTGGATATACCGGATTGGTCGGGGAATCATAGGCCTGGCGGAACACAAAACGATGCCATCGTGGAGCTGAACGGCCGCCGAAGAAAAACAGTCTACCTAAAAATTGCGTTGAGGTTTTTAGCCTGGAAGGCCCGGGTCGGACCCGCCTAAACCTCTAATACTACTCAACTATCATCTAATAAACAGTCCTTTTTTACGCTTATATGGCTGTTTTTAGCACCAAAATGCACATCATAACCTGCGCCCTCTTCTCGTATGGCGAATCCTTCATTCATCTCGACAATGGCCCGCTTGTGCGCCTTCAGTCCAAGCGTCTCTTTGACCGCTTCAACATATGCCATACTACCCACGGCCAGGCTACTCGACCAACTTGCTTCACGCATTGATGTCTCCGCCATTAATTCTGCTTCAACCCAACGCCTATGCATGGCGCGCAATGCTTCATCATCTTTTATATCCCACAACGCATTGAGTAAGGGACGATCAATGATGCCACCTCGCTGCGGTGGGTTTTGTATCTCATGATAACCGCTCCACAACCAGGCGGATGGGTGTGTGACGACACCAGCGCGTACCATGTTTAGGTCGATATACACCATACAACGCGATAGGTGCTCCCCTCGCTCAATGGCCGTGGCATGGTAGCGATCTTCCCAATAGGCCCCTTTGCGCTGCTTCCGTTGGTTGTATTGTTGGGCTGTTCGCCCGGCAATTAGTTGCAGGCTTTTTGGGATGGCTTTCTTTCCGTCATCCATGACGAGGAGGTGGATGTGGTTCGAGGTGACGATATAGTTGATCACACGCAGGCCATAACGTCGTGTCGCTTGATAAAGCCAGCGAACCCAGCATTGACGATCTCGTGCGAACTTGAGCAGAAATTCCTGTTTATGACAACGGTGTGTGATGTGCCAGACATGACCGGGGATAAAATAGCGATTCGCTCTAGGCATTTCCCTTCACTCCTTGAAAGGTATGATTTCACCATTGAAATTGGCCCATTAAGGCCATTTTAAGCGCTTATTCTAACCTTTTATTTTGACTATACAAGGAGTTGCTTTGGTCCGACCCTCAGCCGTCTCAGCCGATCTTGGCTATCGCACAAAGAATGGCACAGCATTATCCCTGAATGATCTTGTTGCCGAGGTTGAAGCAGGCAAACGCAATTTAGAAGTATTCACCTTGCGAGGTAAACAATATGTACGTCGACCTGCCAATGATATCGATGCTGATAACTTGAGCAAACTCCCTGTTGAACGCTACGCGGGTTGATAGAGATAACAGGTCGGTGACAGGCCGTTTAATCACTATTTAATAGCAAAGCCGTCTTAGGGCGGCTTTTTTATATCCGGACTCGCTGGTGTAAACAGTTCTAACGCATATCAAACTCAAAAAAAGGGCCACCCAAACGGGCAGCCCTTTTTTACTTCACAAGGCCTACATTACCCTGCTATTTCTCCTCAACCTCCACCCGCTCAACCCGCTGAAAGCCGCGTGGCAACTTATTACCGCGACGACCCCGCTCACCCTCATAGGCCGCAAGATCTTTCGCTTTGAGGTTCAGGTGACGTTGCCCTGAGTAGACTACCAACGTCGCCTTCTCGGGCACGATCGTCATCGCGACCACATACTCTTCACGCTCGGCCACACGCTTTGATGGAATCCCAATCACCTTAATCCCTTTACCCTTAGTGAGCGTTGGCAGTTCACCCACCGGATTGACCAGCATACGCCCTTCAGTGGTGATCGACACCACAAGATCAGTCGCCGCATTACGCAGTGGCGCAGGGGTTAATACCTGCGCCCCCTTCGGTAGTGACAACAACACCTTGCCCGCCTTGTTTTTGGTGAACATGTCACTGAGCTTACCGATAAAACCGTAACCGGCATCGGAGGCGATCAGGTACTGATCATCCGCGCCGCCCATCATCACCCCTTTAAAGCTCGCACCGTCCGGTGAATTGAGACGACCACTCAACGGTTCTCCGTGGCCCCGTGCCGATGGCAAGGTATGTGCCGGCACGGCGTAACAGCGCCCGGTACTGTCGATAAAGATCGACGACTGATTACTGCGCCCACGTGCGGCCGAGGCAAAGCTATCCCCCGACTTATAGGTGATGGATAAAGGATCCATCTCATGCCCCTTGGCAGAACGGACCCAACCCTTTTCAGAAAGGATGACGGTGACAGGCTCGGCTGGTGTCAGCGCGGTCTCATCCATCGCCGCCGCGGCATCACGTACCACAATCGGTGAACGACGATCATCGCCATACGCCTCAGCATCGGCGATCAGCTCTTTACGAATCAGCGTCTTCAGGCGCGCCTTTGATCCGAGTGTCTTCTCCAGCATGTCTCGTTCTTTGGCAAGCTCTTCCTGCTCGGCGCGAATCTTCATCTCTTCCAGACGCGCCAACTGGCGCAGCTTGGTATCGAGGATGTAGTCGGTCTGCTCTTCGCTGAGGTCGAAGCGCTTCATCAACACCTGCTTCGGCTTATCCTCGGTGCGGATGATGTGGATCACCTCATCGATATTGAGGAACGCAACCAGCAAACCATCCAACAGATGGAGACGACGGATCACTTTATCGAGACGGTATTGCAGACGGCGGCGCACGGTCTCGGTACGGAACACCAGCCACTCTTTCAACATCGAACGCAGATCTTTCACCTGCGGCTTGCCATCGATACCGATGACGTTGAAGTTGGCGCGATAGGTACGCTCCAGATCGGTAGTGGCAAACAGATGCGACATCAGTGAATCGACATCCACCCGGTTCGAGCGCGGTGTGATCACCAGGCGGGTCGGGTTTTCATGATCCGACTCATCGCGCAGATCTTCCACCATCGGCAGCTTCTTCGCCGTCATCTGATTCGCGATCTGTTCCAGCACCTTGGCTCCCGAGACATGATGCGGCAGTGCGGTGACGATGATATCGCCATCTTCGCGCTCATAGATCGCACGCATGCGTACACTGCCGTTACCAGTCTCATAAAGCTTGAGGATATCGGCCTGCGGCGTGATGATCTCCGCATCGGTCGGGAAGTCCGGCCCTTTAATATGTTCACACAGTGCGGCCAGGTCTGCTTTTGGTTCATCTAATAGATGAACACAGGCACTAACGACTTCTCGCATATTGTGCGGCGGGATATCAGTCGCCATGCCGACGGCAATGCCAGTGGTGCCATTCAACAACACATTCGGTACCCGTGCCGGCAGCACCGACGGTTCATCGAGGGTGCCATCAAAGTTCGGCGCCCACTCGACCGTGCCCTGCCCCACCTCGGAGAGCAGTAGCTCTGAGTAACGGGTCATGCGCGATTCGGTGTAACGCATCGCGGCAAAAGACTTGGGGTCATCGGTCGAGCCCCAGTTGCCCTGCCCATCGATAAATGGATAGCGGGTCGAGAACGGCTGTGCCATCAACACCATCGCCTCGTAACAGGCGGAATCACCATGGGGATGGAATTTACCCAACACATCACCGACGGTGCGCGCCGATTTCTTGAACTTCGCCGTCGCTGTGAGTCCCAGTTCCGACATCGCATAGGCGATGCGTCGCTGTACCGGCTTCATGCCATCGCCGATGTTGGGCAGCGCGCGATCGAGAATCACGTACATCGAATAATTGAGGTAGGACTCCTCAGTAAAGGTCTTGAGCGGCATGCGCTCGATGCCGTCGTCCTGGCGTCCTTGAATATCGCTCATCTAAAACCTAATATCCTGCTGAAAATTGGCCCATTATACGCAGCTGTCGACTAAGTAACAGTGCCCTGAGTTGCAGATTATGATAACCCTACCGTTTTCTACCTTGAAATCCTGCCTTAACTGGCGTAAATTTCGCCCTCTCTAATGGACCAACATTCAGGAATTAACATGTCAAATACAGGAAAAATAGCTCTCATCAGCGCCCTCTTTTTCTCTGCCCCACTCTACGCTGCCGAAGGCGACAGCGAGTGGAATGGCGAGGTCGAATTGGGAATAGTCAGCACCAGTGGTAACACTGAGACTAGCACCATCAACCTCAACACCAAGCTGGAAAACAATCGCGAGCAGTGGAAACACCTGATCCTGTTCAATACCCTGCACAGCAGCAGCGAGGACAACAGCACTGCTGAGCGTTATGTGTTAATCGGCAAATCCGATTACAAGATCGATGCCATTAGCTACGCCTTTGGTCGTGTCAGTTATGAAGATGACCGCTTCAGTGGTTTTGAATACCAGGCCACCGAGGTGCTTGGTTATGGACGCAAGATCATTCAGGAGCCGACACTGAAACTCGACGTCGAAGGCGGCCCAGGTATGCGTCAGAGCAAAGCGGAAAATGCTTCTAGCGAGAATGAAGGGATTTTATATCTCTCCGGTAATCTCAAATGGGATATCAGTGAGACATCGCGCTTCACAGAAGACCTTTTCACCGAAATCGGTGAAGATATCACCATCACAAAATCGGTCACTGGACTCAAGGCCCAGATTAATGGCGACCTTGCGATGCGCGTTACCTTCACTGCGAAGCACACTTCAAAAGTCCCTGCGCCGAAGAAGAAAGTCGACACTGAAACCGGTATCTCACTGGTCTATAGCTTCTAGAAAAGCCTAAATATTAGGCTTTCCAACCCCATGCATTACGGCCAATCTAAATCTGATTGGCCGTAATATTATAATATCCTTAAGTTATAATATCATTGCCCCACCTTCCCCAATACATATATAAATATACTAACTTTATAATTGGGAAAAACCATGAAGATCAATGCTGTAATAATTTCAACCATTATGCTATGTATATTTTCCAATACACATGCAAGCATAGATGAGTATGTTGGTGCAAGTTACGGTAAGACTAGCATTTCAACTGGTATCGTCCCGACTACCGCGACACTAGACCAAAAAGATAGTGGCTTCAAACTCATTTACGGACTTCAATTTAATAAAATGTTCGCGCTCGAATTAGCCTACCATGATTTCGGGGACGCATCGCTAACTGGAAAAAGTGGCGATCAATTTACACTTAAAAACAACAAAACTTTCACCTTTCTCCAAAATAAAACACTCTTATATTCGGCAAGTGCATTTTCAATTAATGGCGTTATATCACGTAACATAACCCCATCTTTATCGTTATTAGGCAAACTAGGCTTAAG
>CALZHD010000006.1 GCA_945787155.1 uncultured Gammaproteobacteria bacterium
ACCATCTGCGCCGTGGGCATGGCCGTGCTCAAGCTCTTCCGCACTGGCATCGCGAATATCGACAACTTTGACATCGAAATTGAGTGGCACACCGGCCAGTGGGTGATTACCGTCGACGATCACATCATCACCTTCAAGCTCAACCACCGTGACAATCATCATCTCGCCTTCAGGGCTCTGCGCATGGAACTGCATCCCGACACTAATATCAGCGCCCTCCTCGAACATGTCTTTTGGCACCGTCTGCAGCAGATCATTATCACGTTCACCGTAGCCTTCATCAGGTTGAACAGCAACACTCACTTCATCGCCTACCAATTTTCCCACTAGTGCATTTTCAAGCCCAGGTACAATGTTGCGCGCACCATGCAGATAGACAAAATCACCCCGTCCTTCTGAGCTGTCAATGAGTTTGCCCTCGTCATCTTTGAGGCTATAGTCCAGTGTTACGACTTTTTGATCTGCAATTTGCACGTAGTACTCCTTAAAATATTGTATTCATTGACTCACGGCCACGCCGCTAAACGGCCACACCTTAACGCCTCTCACCGCAAATGTAAAAATTGATCTGTTAATACGCTTCTGCTGCTTAAGGCGATTTAACAAAGACTTTCGTTCCCTGTACCTGGCGAAACAAATACTGCGCCTAACTCATTGTTTTAATAAAATTTAAAAAATAATTCTATTTTTTAAATAAAATTATTTACAAAACATCAATGACAACTATAGAATAACATCCTAGATACATCTTACAAGCAGTAACGGAGGATTTAATACATGTTCAGCGCAATCGCAAAGTTTTTCTCAGGTGGATCATCAGAGCCCAAACAGGCCAGCCTCTATGAGCGCATTGGCGGTGATGCCGCCGTCAACGCCGCGGTCGATATTTTTTATCGCAAGGTTCTCGCAGATGATCGCATCAACAAATTCTTTGAAGGCATCGATATGGACAAACAGTCTGCCAAACAGAAGGCGTTCCTCACCATGGCATTTGGCGGCCCAAATAACTACACCGGCGAAGACATGCGTAAAGGCCATGCCCATCTGGTAGAACAGGGGCTCAACGACAGTCACTTCGATGCAGTAATGGAAAACCTTGGTGCTACCCTGACCGAACTGGGCGTCCCTGGCGAGTTGATCGCAGAAGCCGCCGCCATCGCAGAGAGTACACGTGCTGACGTACTGGCCGGTTTCACTGCGGAAGAAAAGACTGCACTGGCAAACAAGGCATCACTCTATGAACGTATTGGCGGCGAGGCAGCCGTCAACGCGGCAGTTGATATCTTTTATCGCAAGGTTCTCGCAGATGATCGTATCAATAAATTCTTTGAAGGCGTAGATATGGAACAGCAGGCTGCCAAGCAGAAGGCGTTTCTCACCATGGCATTCGGTGGCCCACACAACTACACCGGTGAAGATATGCGCAAAGGTCATGCACATCTGGTAAAACAGGGACTCAACGACAGTCACTTCGATGCAGTGATGGAGAATCTTGGTGCGACATTGACTGAACTGAATGTCCCAGCAGAGTTAATCGGCGAAGCTGCGGCCATTGCCGAGAGCACACGCAACGACGTATTAGGTCGCTAACACACTACGAACAGGGGCTTTCCCCTTTTCTAGCCTGGCAAGCTCCCCCAGCTTGCCAGGCTTTTTTATGCCCCATTTTCTCTCCACGCCGCACCCCTTCTCTCCCTTTATCCGCTAGTGTAGATTAAGGCGACAAACGCACACCGAGCCACTTATAATGGATCGTTCGTAATAACAGGCCTACGGGTGTCAATGCCCGAAGAGATCCATTCCCGCAATTAATTCAATGAGCGATACAGTGAGCACAAGCAGAACCCAACAACATGACGTTCTGATTATTGGCAGCGGTGCCGCAGGTATCAGCATGGCTTTAACGCTGGCTGACAGCGCCAGAGTTGCTTTGGTTGCCAAAGAGGCCCTCACCGAGAGCGCTACGTTTTATGCCCAGGGCGGGATCTCTGCCGTGCTGGACAAGACAGACTCGCTTGAGTCCCACACAGTAGACACACTCAATGCGGGTGCAGGACTCTGTGATGAAGCAGTGGTTCGCCACGTGGTGGAGCACGGACCACAAAGCATCCAGTGGCTGATCGATCGAGGCGTCAACTTTACGCGGGAATCGAATCATAAAAACAGTGCCGATTATCACCTTACCAGAGAAGGCGGTCATAGCCACCGACGCGTGATACATGCCGCCGATGCCACCGGCCGAGAACTGGAGTCTACACTCGCTCAACAGGCGCGCAAACATCCTAACATCGAGATATTTGAACGCCATATCGCCATCGACCTGATCACCGGCAGCAAGCTCGGCCGACGTGACAACCGTTGCCACGGTGCCTACATCCTCGACCGCGACAATGATGAAGTGATCGCCTTTGCGGCGCGTGCAGTGGTACTCGCTACCGGCGGCGCCGGTAAGGTTTATCTCTACACTAGCAATCCCGATGTCGCCTCCGGTGATGGCATTGCGATGGCCTGGCGTGCGGGCTGTCGCATCGCCAACATGGAATTTATCCAGTTTCACCCTACCTGCCTGTTCCATCCAGAGGCCAAATCATTCCTCGTGACCGAGGCGTTACGTGGTGAGGGGGCAAAACTGCGCCTGCCTGACGGCACGAGCTTTATGGAGCAGTTCGACGAAAACGCTGAGTTAGCACCCCGCGATATCGTGGCGCGTGCCATTGACTACACCATGAAGCGCTCGGGCGTTGAGTATGTGCATCTCGATATCAGCCACAAGTCTGAGGCCTTCATCAAAGAGCACTTTCCGACCATCTATGCACGTTGCCTTGAATATGGCTACGACATCACACAACAGCCGATTCCGGTGGTACCAGCGGCGCACTATATCTGTGGTGGCATCATGAGCGACATCCACGGACGCAGCGATATTGAAGGACTCTATGCCGTGGGTGAAGTGGCTTATACGGGCATGCATGGCGCCAACCGCATGGCCAGCAACTCACTGCTGGAGTGTCTGGTGTTTGCCGAATCTGCCAGCCGCCATATTCTGGAAATGCTCAAACAACCAGGCACGACGCAACCGCTGCCAGAGTGGGATGAAAGCCGTGTCACCGACTCAGACGAAGAGGTCGTGGTGACCCATAACTGGCATGAACTACGCCGCTTCATGTGGGATTATGTCGGCATCGTACGCACCGATAAACGCTTGCAACGTGCTAAAAACAGGGTCGACCTGCTGCAACACGAGATCTCCGACTACTACAGCAATTTCCGTGTCACCAGTGATCTGATCGAACTGCGCAATCTCACCCTGGTCGCCGATCTGATCATCCACTCCGCCATCCTGCGCAAAGAGAGTCGCGGCCTGCACTTCACCCTCGACTACCCTGATACTAGCGAAGATAAAACACCACAAAAAACTATTTTGATCCCCAACAACTACCTCAAAGCAGGCATAAAATAAACACTCACAGGCGCGTCGCCGCACTGCTTTAGGACCTGATATAATGCTGTTTTTTGCCGCCAAATATGCTGACTGACCGATGACCAATACAGCAACATCCGAGCAATGCACCAACATCACCGTCAACGGCACCGGACTCGCAGTTTCACCCGGCCACTCATTAATACAAGCGCTGTGGAAGACAGGCCACCCGCTCTTTAAGCGAGCGAGCTGTCTTGAAGGCGTCTGCGGTTCATGCCGTGTCATGGTGCGCTATGCTGATGAACCCGAGGTCAAGATGGCGCTGGCATGTCAGACCAAAGTTGAAAGTGGGATGCAGGTAGTCTTCCCACAACACCTTGAGCGACAGTCCGCAGCGTTGCAAACTCACCGCTATCAACTTCAGTCATCGATACCCGCTGATCAACACTTGCACGAAGTTTTTCCAGAGACAGCTCACTGCCGTCACTGCCATGGCTGCACGGTCGCCTGTCCCAAAGGGATTGATGTTGAAAAAGGGATCACGCTTGCGAATGATAATGAACTTACCGCAGCCGGTGACCTTTTCGTCAACTGCGTGATGTGCGATCTTTGCGTCACCAGCTGCCCTGAAGATATTGCCCCCAATTATGTGGCGCTGTTTGCCCGCCGCACCACCGCCTTTAACAAACCACTACCCGGCAATCTCGCAGCGCGCTTACAGGCACTGCAACGCGGTGAACTGAAGATTGAGTATTAACATGGCCAACGACGGCACCCCATTGGATAAAGCACGACAGGCGTATCGAATCGAGCTGCCTCGACCACAACGGCCATCGGTAGAAGACCCCCAGGCACTTCTCCACGCCTATCATCCCGATTACGCCAGCGACAGTCGCGTCACATTGAAAGTGGGTGTTAACCGCAACGATCCTTGTCACCCGCAACTGGCAGCGTTGTTACAGTCCGACTCATCAAGCAACGATCAGCTATTAGCAAATGCTAATCATATCGAGACCGACGTGCTTGTCATCGGTTCCGGTGGCGCCGGCTGCGCGGCGGCATTGATCGCGGCAGAAAATAGTGCGGAGGTATTGATCGCCACCAAGACGCGCCTGGGTGACAGTAACACCGTCATGGCCGAAGGGGGTATCCAGGCCTCGATCAACCCCAACGATACGCCACAGGCACATTTTGAAGAGACCCTTCAGGCGGGGCACCATGCCGGCAATAAACGACTGGTCGAACAGATGGTACTGGATGGCCCAGATGTCATCCGCTGGCTGATCCAGCAGGGGATGCAGTTTGACGTTGATCAGCAGGGCAACCTCTGCACCCGTCGCGCTGGCGGTACCTCGGCAGACCGTGTGCTCTACTATCGCGACTATACCGGTCTTGAGATGATGCGCGTACTGCGCGAGGCGGTGCGTAACCACCCTCATATCAACACAGCTGATAACAGCCCCGCCGTTGAACTCTTATCCAATGAAGCGGGGCACTGCGGTGGCGCGCTGCTCTATTCCATCGACCGACAACAGTACACCGTGGTCAAGGCAAAGTCGGTCGTCCTTGCCAGCGGTGGACTTGGACGCATGCACCTCAACGGTTTTCCTACCTCCAACCATGTCGGAGCCACTGGAGATGGACTGGTGCTAGCCTACCGACTCGGTGCAAAACTACAAACGTTAGACTCATTCCAGTACCATCCGACAGGGCTTGCGTGGCCACAAACGTTAGCAGGCACATTGATCACCGAAGGGATACGCTCTGCCGGTGCCCAGCTAGTGAATAGCCGTGGCGAACGTTTTATCGATGAACTCGCGCCGCGCGATGTTGTGTCAGCGGCAATCATCCGCGAATGCAGTGAAGGGCGCGGCATACGGCTCGCCAGCGGTCGGCAGGGAGTGTGGCTCGACACCCCCGCGCTGGAACAGCAACAGCCCGGAATGCTTGCACAGCGGTTTCCGAAATTCCTCAATCTGTGCGATAAAGCTGGCATTAATCCTCATCATGCGCCACTGCTGATCTGTCCCACCCTGCATTACCAGAATGGTGGAGTGGTGATTAATGAGCATTGCGAGACGACGATTCCAGGGCTCTATTGCGCTGGCGAGGTGAGTGGTGGCATCCACGGTAAGAATCGCATCATGGGTAATGCCCTGCTGGAGATCATCAGTTTTGGTCGACGTGCAGGTGCTGCGGCCGCCGCGTCGCATCCCCTGCCACATAGTCGTGAGTTAACGCTTGCTCACCTGAAAAGATTTCGCCGCGAGATAGCAAACAGCGGCCTTGCCAGCGATCAATCAGGACCACTGCTCTTTCCCCACTATGCCAACTTCACCAGGGGGGCAATGTGACCGCAGCACTACTTAACCAGTTGCTGCGTCACCCCGACAACTGCTGCACGCAGCTCAATGACTGGTTGACGGGCCGCGGCGGAAAGGGACTCGAGATTGCACTGCGCGATCCTGCCGCGCTCATCCCTACCATCAAGGCAGCAGGCTTGCGTGGCCTTGGCGGCAGCGGTTTTCCTGCCTGGCGCAAATGGGAGATGATCGCTGCACAAACCGAAAGCGGTGACCGTTATCTCATTTGTAATGGCAACGAAGATGAGCCGGGTACCTTCAAAGATCGCCTGCTGCTGGAAGAATCGCCTCATCAAATCATCGAAGGGGCGCTGATCACCGCACTGGCCTGCGGCATCAACCGCGTTATTTTCTATATCAATCCGCACCTGAAGCGTGCTTTCGAAACATTGTCTGAGGCGATTATACAGTGGCAACAGAGTGACTATTCTCAACAGATTAATCAGGTACTGGGCACAACACTGGAATTAAAGCTCATTCCCAGCCCCGGTCACTATATCGCTGGCGAAGAGACCGCCGCAATTGAGGCGGTCGAAGGCAATTTCCCCTTCCCACGTGGCAAACCACCCTACCCTGCAGTGGCGGGCGTTCACAACAGACCCACACTGGTGAATAACATTGAAACACTGGCCAATGTTGCGCACATCATCCGCAAGGGTGCTGCATGGTTTCAGCGACTCGGCGAAAATAATAACAGCGGCACCAAGATCTATTGTGTCAGTGGCGATGTGACAGCCGTGGGCGCCTATGAACTACCGATGGGCACCACACTGTCGTCACTGCTTTTTCAGTATGCAGGTGGCATCATCGATAATCGAAAATTGAAGGCGGTGTTTACCGGCGGGCCATCCAACTCAATCTTGACCGCCGATGAACTAGACGTTGCACTCGACTTTGACTCCATGAAACAACATCAGGCAGCACTTGGCACAGGGGCGATGATCGTCATTGCTGAAGGGAACCCTATCATTCCTCATGTTGCAAAATATCTCGACTTCTTTGCTAACGCATCATGTGGGCAGTGCCCACCCTGCACCAGTGGCACACAAGATATGGCACAACTCACCAGAAAAATCGCAGCGGGTGAAGGTCGTCCAGATGATCTGGAGTTATTGATCAGTCTCAGCGAGATGCTACCTGGCAGTGGCCGCTGTCATCTCATTGATGGTGCCATCACGGTGCTAAAGAGTTCACTGCAACACTTCCAGCCAGAATACCGACGGGCGCTGATCAAATAACACCAAAGATGTTCAGCATTACGATCGCTAATCGAACATTCTAAAATTTCGAATGATAAATTAACACTTAATTCTAACAATCCACTTCAATAGATCGAAAACACCTTCAACAAGACGCCTAACGTCTCATCCAGCAGTAGCATTAGACCGCCCCATCCGGTTGACCGCAAAAACCACAAATCCTATACTGATTTCTCCAAACAGCGTGCATACGGCCAAACACTGTTTATCAGGTTTTTTCAGTGACCTGAAAACAGAGGAGAGGAGAAGTTGCAACAATGAAGACACTAGAACCAAAAAAAGTGGATACTAAAGACATTCCACTTTGGTTTAAAGAATCGTTGAGCTTAATTACTCGCCGCTCGCCGCTCTTCATCTCATCAATACTCACCTTCTTTGTCATCCTGTTCTTTACCATTCGCGCCTTTGCCACACTTGCTGAACAGACGCCGCCACTGTTAGTACTGCCACTATTTTTACTCTTCGTTGCCTTTGTACTCCATTTCTTTTTCAGTGACCTGCTTCTGCTCGCCTTTTCATCAGACAACTCTCGCAAGATAAACATCAGTGAACGAGTACAGGCGCTAATACCTGAACAGAAATCTTTTTTAAAAATGACCTTGATGGCTTTTTTGGTAGGCTCAACCTTCTGGTTAATCAGTCTTGCAATGAATGTTGACAAAGACCTGCTCAGTGCGTGCATCAGCGTAGTTGATCGCATGCTGTTTGAAAAAGATATGCCGCTTTTCTTTATGCTGAAACTTCTCGCCACCATGCTCTACTTCATGTTGATGGCGATGTTTCTACTACGAACGATTTTTTGCATCCCGCTGATGCTGTTTCATGAACTGCCCTATGCTGAAGCAAGCGCACTCAGCCATCGTGCAATCATCATCAACTTTCAGACGATGTGCACCTCACTGGTATTGTGGGCGATATTACTATTGGGAGCGATGGCCGTTGCTAACATACTGGCATTGATTCTGTTCCCATTGCTACCCGTATTTGTCTTCGTCTGCTATCGCAACATCTTTCTTGGTCAGACAGAAAACACCCCTGCAACCGCGCTCACCGCAGAGCTAACGACATCAACTTCCCAAGGATAATTGGGGAACAATTTGAAGATGATTTTACGTTACCGCTATTATTTAAGCGCTAATGAAAAACAAGGGACTACATCAACGCAAAGAGGAAGCCAAACTGATTTTTGGTCAATGCGACCGATACAATAAAAAGAAACACCACCAATGCGCTGAGCCACGCAAGCCCGCGCCCAACATCTGTTTTAGCGATACGCAGCGCCTCGATACCGAGGCAAATATAGGCCACTAGCGCGAGCAACTTGGCGGTGAGCCATGCATCGGTAAAGGGATATTGCCCAATAGAAATAGTGAGCGCAATAGCTGTGCCAAGCAGTACCGTATCATTGACATGCGGCACAATCTTAACCCACTTCTGCTGCATCATCGTCGAACCCTTTATCACCCACAAACCACGAATGAAAAAGAGTGTAAAACTGATCAGCGCTGTAAAAACGTGAATATTTTTTAACATTGTAGAAACCCTACTAGCGCCTAGTTTGCTTTGCGTTCGTCGAGTATCTTCTTTAGCTGACCCGGAGGCAGATAACCAGGCATCAACGTACCGTCCTCCAGAATCAATGCGGGGGTACCGCTGATGCCAATCTTTCTAGCCAGTGCCATGTGCTCCTGCACCGGATTTTCACACTGACGCTGTTGCGGCTTTTGCCCATTCTTCGCCAATGTCATCTCGGCCTTCTGGTCCTCAGCACACCAGACTGAAACAATCTTATCGTATGAATTACTACCAATGCCCGCACGTGGGAATGCGAGGTAACGAATCTCGATCCCTGCTCGATTGTACTCTGCCATCTGACCATGCAGTTTACGACAGTAGGTACAATCAACATCGGTAAAGACATCAACCACGTGTGCTACCTTGCCATCTTCCGGGGTGTAACGAAGCCTGGATGCAGGATCAGCAGTCGCCATCAAATTAAGACGACCCTTGGTACGTCGCCCTTCGGTGAGGTTGTCCTGAGTCTTCAAATCGACCATGTCTCCCTGAAACAGGTAACGCCCGTCCTCAGAAAGATAGAAGATATCCGAACCGTAAACCACTTCATAAAAACCTTTATAGGGGGTCTCCGCCACCACATCCGGCGTTTGCCCTGGAATGATATTGGCAAGCGCCTTTCTCACTGCGCCGTCATCAGCGACTGCTGAGGTGGAAAAGACGGCCAACAAGGCCATCACTACTACAATACGTTTATTCATTATGGTTTCCTGCGGTTAACCGATTTCTAACGCCGGTGAATATAATAACAAAAACCAGCCCCAAAATATCCCCCGTCTCTACCCTCTTGGATGATGAATCGCATGCATCTCTTTCAGGCGTTCGCGTGCGACATGGGTATAGATCTGCGTGGTGGAGAGATCACTGTGGCCAAGCAACATCTGCAACACCCGCAGATCGGCACCGTGATTGAGTAAATGTGAAGCAAAGGCGTGACGCATAACATGTGGTGAAAGTGGCTTATGGATCCCGACATTGAGGGCGTGACGTTTAATCAGATACCAGAAGGCCTGGCGTGTCATCGCATCGCCACGTCGTGTGACAAACAGTGCGCTGCACACCCTGCCACTTAATAACTCAGGACGCGACTCATTTTGATAACGTGTAATCCAGTCAAGTGCCTCTTCGCCCAGTGGTACCAGCCGCTCCTTACTCCCCTTGCCCATCACTCGAACCACCCCTTGCGACAAACTGACCCTCGCGACCTCCAGTCCCACCAATTCAGAAACACGCAGCCCAGTGGCATAAAGCACCTCCAGCATGGCGCGATCGCGTAGTCCCAGCGAGCTCTCTACATCCGGCGCCTGTAACAGATGCTCTACCTCTTCCTCAGTCAACGTCTTAGGCAGTGGCCGTCCCAGTTTTGGAGATTCGATGCGAGCACTAGGATCTTCAGTAAGTGCCCCTTCGCGCACCAGGTATTGATAGAGACGCCGCACACTGGAAAGGATGCGGGCACTTGAACGTGCGTGCATCCCTTGCGTGACGCAATGGGCCAGGTAAGCCAGAAGATCATTGCGCCTAACATTCATTAATGTACTTTCATTACTCGCTAACCACGAGGCCAACTTTTGCAGATCAGAACGATAAGCGGCAAGTGTATTTTTACTCAGCCCTTGCTCCATCCACAGCGCATCGAGAAAACGGTCGATCAAGCCACTGTCCTGCGCCGACAGCACATTGGCCGTTAATGCTCGATCACTGTCGCTCATGCGCCAACAACCACTGCTTCAGATTCAATTCTGCGCCATCAGTACAGCCGTTATAGCCACCAATGCCCCTGGCAGCAACAATACGGTGACACGGCACTACAATCGGCACTGGATTACGCCGACACGCACCCCCGACAGCACGCGATGCGCTTTCTAGATAACTGGCAACATCGCCATAACGACGCGTCTCTCCCACTGGGATCGATGTCATAAACTGCCATACGCGCTGCTGAAAGTCAGTCCCCTGGGCTGCGATTGACAGCGAGAACTGCCACTGCGGATCATCGAAATAGGCCTGTAATTGCATCACAACCTCTTGCGCAATATCAGATGCCGGGCGGCATGTCTGATCGCATGCTGGTAAAAGATCGATCGCTATTAGCTTATCCAGCTTCGCCACAATGCCAAGCTTCATTGAAGCCACTGGTGTCTCAATGACGGCATCATAATTTGCTAGATCTGCTTGCATCACTCATTCACATACCGATAATTTCACTCAATTCTAATTATGCGCTAATTCCATGCCAGATTAAATCTGTCCCATAAAAAAAGGCCAGTAACAAACGTTACTGGCCTTTCATCATCAACCGCAACCTCGTCCAAAAGTGTGCGAGGTAAACAGTCGCTTATTTCAGTTTTTCTTTAATACGGGCAGCCTTACCACGCAGATTGCGCAGGTAGTAAAGCTTGGCACGTCTTACGTCACCACGACGGATCACGGTGATATCCTGAACATTCGGGCTATAGGTCTGAAATACACGCTCAACACCTTCGCCGTAAGAAATTTTACGCACGGTGAATGAAGAGTTCAGACCGCGGTTACGCTTGGCAATCACGACACCTGCAAACGCCTGCAGACGCTCACGCTCACCCTCTTTTACACGGACTTTCACTTCAATGGTGTCACCCGGTGCAAACGGTGGCACTTCACGGCCCATCTGTTCTTCTTCGATTTGTTTAATGATGTTGCTCACGGTCTTACTCCTGCTATCACCAATGTGTGTTTAATTTAATGACTATTACTATTTTTCATGTTGCTGGATAAACGCATCCAGCAACTGCTGTTGTTCTTCATTCAATGTAACGCCCTCAAGTAAATCAGGACGCCGCAACCATGTTCTACCCAGTGCCTGTTGCTGTCGCCAACGATCAATCGCCTGATGGTTGCCACTTAACAGCACCGCTGGCACCGCTTTATCATCCACCACTTCTGGACGCGTGTAGTGCGGACAATCAAGCAATCCTGCCACAAACGAATCCTGCTGCGCCGAGTCTTCATGCCCCAGTGCGCCGGGCAACAGACGCGTCACCGCATCAATCACCACCATGGCCGCCAGTTCACCGCCACTCAATACATAATCACCAATCGAGATCTCTTCATCGATCTGTGATTCTATCAGGCGTTCATCAATCCCTTCGTAACGCCCAGCGACCAGAATCAGATTAGGCACCTGCGACAACTCAGTCGCCATGCGCTGATCCAGCCGTCGCCCCTGTGGCGACATATAGATCACTTTACTCTCACCCTGCCCAGTATCCTGTTCAATACTAAGCGCCGCTTGCGCCTCGCGTGCCGCGTTAATCGCATCACGTAGCGGCGGTAACATCATCACCATGCCGGGGCCGCCGCCATAAGGGCGATCATCCACGCTCTGGTGACGGTCAGTGGTGAAATCGCGAGGATTGGTTACCGCCAACTGCAACAACCCACGTTCAATCGCCCTGCCGGTAATCCCATCCTGTCTCAACGCATCAAACATGTGCGGAAACAGCGAGACCACATCAATTCTCACCGTTAAAACTCCGGGTCCCAATCGACCAACATCAACCCCTTTTCAAGATCAATGTCGATAATCACATCGCCTCGGACAAACGGGATTAAGCGCTCACGATCTCCCTCTACCACCACCACATCATTGGCGCCAGTATCAAACAGGTGATCAATCTTGCCTAGCGATACACCGTCAACCGTCTCTACCTGTAGCCCTACCAGATCAGCCCAATAATACTCATCAGCTGCTGCTGGCGGGAGCTGATCACGATTGACCTTAATATCCAGTCCAATCAACGATCTCACCTCATCACGATCATCATAACCTTCGAGATGCGCAACGATGCCTTTGCCTTGCGGACGGCCATCCACCACCTTCATGGTTCGCCAGCCACCCTCCTCAGAACCTACCTGCCATGGCAGATAACCAAGGATGTTTTCTCGCGGTTGTGTATAGGAATAGACCTTCACCCAACCACGTACACCATAAATGCCTGAAATACGGCCGACCAGAACCGCTGATCGATCACTCATATCAGGCGTTACCTATTGTTAGGCAGCTTCCTGCGACTTAACCAGCTTTGCAACTCGCTCAGATGGCTGAGCACCCTGGGAAACCCAGTAGTTTAGCCGCTCATTGTCGAGTCTCAATTTTTCTTCATTTCCCTGAGCCACTGGATTAAAGAACCCCAGACGCTCAATGAAACGACCGTCGCGGGCTCTACGGCTATCGGCTACCACGATGTGGTAGAAAGGACGCTTCTTGGCGCCACCGCGTGCTAAACGTATCGTTACCATAAGTAACTTATTTCCTCTTGTTCTGTCTCAAATATGCACCCAGGTTGTTTATCTGGAGGCGGAAAAGCACGACATTTTACGTGAAACCACACACTTAGGAAAGCCTAATTTCATCATGAAGGCGATTTACACTCGCCACCACCCACTGACAACGCCGTAAATTTGCTAATACAACCTAGAAAAAACCGCAACTCACTGATTATATTAAAAAGGAAGCTGTCCTTTGAGACCACGCATCATCTTGCCCATACCGCCCTTGGACATCTTCTTCATCATCTTCTGCATCTGCGTAAATTGCTTCAGCATACGATTGACATCCTGCACCTGTACGCCGGAGCCCGCCGCAATACGACGCTTACGCGAGGCTTTAATGATATCAGGGTGACTTCGTTCATGCGGCGTCATCGAGTTGATCATCGCTTCGACACGATCAAACTGCTTATCATTGATCTGCCCTTTGGCTTCCTGCGGGATATTGGAAAGCCCAGGAATCTTGTCCATCAGTCCTGCAACGCCGCCCATGCCCTTCATCTGTTGCAACTGATCCCGGTAATCCGCTAAATCGAAGCCCTTGCCCTGCTTCATCTTTTTAGCGAATTTTTCCGCCTTATCACGATCTATTTTGCCTTCGGCCTCTTCGACCAGCGTCAGCACATCGCCCATTCCAAGGATGCGCGATGCAACACGGTCCGGGTGAAACAGCTCTAGCGCCTCATTTTTCTCACCGACACCCAGAAATTTGATCGGTTTGCCGGTGATCTGGCGAATCGACAGCGCCGCACCACCGCGGGCATCACCATCGGTCTTGGTCAACACCACCCCAGTCAACGGCAGTGCGTCATTGAAGGCCTTGGCGGTATTGGCAGCATCCTGCCCGGTCATGCTGTCGACGACAAATAATGTCTCGATCGGCTCAACGGCCGCATGCACTTCTTTGATCTCACCCATCATTTCGTGGTCGACATGCAGACGCCCTGCCGTATCGATGATGACTACATCAATGAACTGCTTTTTAGCCTGTTTGATCGCCGCTTTGGCGATCTTGACCGGTTTTTGTGATGGATCACTGGGGAAAAACGTGGCGCCCACCTCACCCGCCAACGCCTGCAATTGCTCAATTGCCGCCGGACGGTAGACATCAGCACTCACCACCATCACACTCTTTTTCTGTTTCTGCTGCAAAAAGCGCGACAGCTTAGCGACGGTAGTGGTTTTACCTGCCCCTTGCAGGCCCGCCATCAAAATCACCGCCGGTGGCTGTGTACTGAGATTAAGCTCCTCGCACGCCTCACCCATGGTTACTGTCAGTTCATCACTCACCACCTTGATGAATGCCTGCCCTGGCGTCAGGCTAAGCAACACCTCTTTGCCAATCGCCCGCTCTTTAACACGCGCTATAAATTCACGCACCACTGGCAAGGCTACGTCGGCCTCCAGCAGTGCCATGCGTACTTCACGCAACGCATCTTTGATATTTTCTTCGGTCAGCCGCCCCTGACCACGGACATTTTTAAGGGTACGACCCAGGCGATCACTTAAGCCATCAAACATCGAAAATTCTCTAACTCGCTAATTTATGGATTTTACTACAGACCGCCAATGATACACGTTTCACTGACCATAGATAAGAATGAAGTCGCAGCCCAGAACAGGCCGCTGCACAGAAAATAGATTACAGCTCGAACACCTGATTGCCGAGTAGTCGCTTCAGATTACGCTCTGGCATCAACGCCTGACACTCATCAAATATCCGCTGTTCCTCTCCCGGCTTGTTGTGCGTGATAAAGATCTCCGGCGTGTGATTAAGTTTCACCAGATCCTCTGCCAGTAATGAAGGACAGTAGTGGCGTGCCTTGAGACTCAATTCCCTGTCCTTATTACTGAAGGCTGACTCTACCAGCAACAGGTCAAGCCTGTCATGGGCATTGAGCGCCGCCCAGAAGGTATCATTGGTAACAGTATCGCCAGTAAAGGCAAATACCCCACTATCGCATGCCACGCGATAACCGACGGTTGGCACAATATGATTGACGGGGATCATCTCCAGCGAACGCCCTTCAAGCTCACAGGTCTCACCTGGGGAAAGGACATCATAGGCCATTACTGGGATTTCAGGGGTGGGTAGTTTCGCGAAATCGGGCCAAACAGCCCAATTAAAGATATGTTTTTTCAGCACATCTATAGTCGGTGCCTGAGCATGAATTACGATCGGTTGCTTGAGCTGATCAAAAATACTATCGACCATCAACGGTAGGCAGGCAATATGATCCAGATGAGCGTGAGTCACGAAGACATGGCGCACCTTCGCCATCTCTTCGAGCGTCAATTCACCGATACCGGTACCGGCATCAATCAGTATATCGTCATCAATCAGCAGCGAAGTCGTCCTCAAACCATCCCCGATTCCACCGCTACAGCCCAGTACACGCAATTTCATTCTATATTTCCCGAATATCTACGCTTTCAGCACGCTTGTTAAGATAAATCCACGCTAAGTTAACGACTTCCGCATCATGCATTGAAATACATTTTTCGAAATCACCCAGCCATTTCACCTCAAATTTACTTAAAAATCTCTTAACGCCCCATGTATCGCTGTAAATATGGTGTTAACATGGCATGAAACGGTGCACTATGACATCGCAACACTATCATATCTATCGACATTTTCATTTATCTTTTAAGCGAAATTTGCCCATTAAGTTAAATATTTAACGAAAACATCTCTTCAATGACTCCATCGCTTGTGTCATCATTCTGCCTTAATAAAAAATTCTGATCCTATATGAGTACTACAATTATCAGTTTCGCCGCCATTGCCTGTTACCTCGCTACTGCGACTCTGCTGGTGATGCGCCTGACAAAGAAGATCGAGATTAACAACAAGACCAAGTTGATCCTGCTGGGCCTGCTCGCAATGACGCTGCACGCCACGGTCCTGGCCTTCAATATGCTCACCCCACAAGGGATCAATTTTGGTTTTTTCAACGCCGTCTCGCTACTCTCATGGTTGATCGCACTCATCCTGCTAACAGCTGCGCTGACCAAGCCGGTGGAAAACCTAGGCATTGTTATTCTGCCATTAGCGGCACTCGCAATCTCTCTAGTGCTGGTCTTCCCGTCCGAACACTACATCACTGAAGCCGGTAAAACTCAGATTGGCGCTCACATTCTGATTTCTATTATCGCTTATAGCCTGTTGAGTATCGCTGCAGTGCAAGCGGTGTTGTTAGCGATTCAGGATCGCCACCTGCATAATAAACATCCAGGTGGTTTCATTCGCACCCTCCCACCACTGCAAACCATGGAAACACTGCTGTTTCAGATGATTGGACTTGGTTTTATACTCTATAGCCTGTCACTCGTCAGCGGTGCGCTATTCATTGAAAATATGTTTGCGCAGCATCTAGCACATAAGACCGTCTTTTCAATCACCGCCTGGACTGTTTTCGCAATCCTGCTATGGGGCCGCTGGCAACATGGCTGGCGTGGGAAAAAAGCGATTCGCTGGACACTGGGTGGGTTCACTGCAGTACTGCTCGCGTACCTTGGAAGTAAACTGGTACTGGAAGTGGTACTCAAGTAGCCAATGACACCCCACTTAATTATGATAGTAATTCAACACTCTTCACGAAGCTCATATCGTGGATGATATTTCACTATTCACGCTGCTCGGCCTGCTATTTCTACTGCTGCTGATGTCCGCTTTTTTCTCCTCCTCGGAAACGGCGATGATGAGCCTCAACCGCTATCGCCTTCGCCACCTTGCGCAGACAGGCCACCCGGGGGCGAAACGTGCTCAGTCGATGCTGGAACGTCCTGATCGACTGATCGGTCTGATTCTCCTCGGCAATAACTTCGTTAATATTCTTGCCTCTTCGATCACAACGATCATCGCGATCAAATATTTTGGCGAGGCGTGGATTGCGGCCGCCGCAGGCATCTTGACACTCATCATTTTACTTTTTGCAGAAGTAACGCCAAAAACGATGGCGGCCCTCAACCCTGAACGTATCGCCTTCCCCGCAAGCCTGATCCTCAAACCATTGTTGATCGTCTGTTACCCGATGGTATGGGTCATCAATATCATTGCCAACAGCCTGCTGAAACTACTGGGCGTCTCGCCAAATGATGACGCACTACAACAACTGACCCAGGATGAGTTGCGCACTGTAGTAAACGAGGCAAGTGCAATGATTCCACAACGCCACCAGAAGATGCTGCTCAATATACTGGATCTTGAGAAAGTGACCATCGAAGATATTATGGTGCCACGCAATGAGATCATAGGCATCGATCTCGACGATGACATCAATAATATCGTACAACTGTTGACTAACTGCCAGCACACCCGCTTGCCACTCTATCGTGAAAATATAAACAACGTGCTCGGCATCATGCACATTCGCAATGCGCTCCCCTACATTCACAAAGAGGCGTTTAATAAAGAGACCCTGCTCGACATTGCTAAAGAGCCCTACTTCATGCCTGAAGGGACACCACTCAATACTCAATTACTGAACTTTCAGCGCCAGAAACGACGCATCGGTCTGGTGGTCGATGAATATGGCGACATCAAGGGACTGGTAACACTAGAAGATATTCTGGAAGAGATTGTGGGTGAATTCACCACCGACGTTGCCACCACCATCAAGGATATACACCCACAGGAAGACGGCAGCTATCTGGTCGATGGTAGCGCCAACCTTCGTGAAATCAATCGCACCATGCAGTGGTCATTTCCGACCGATGGACCCAAGACACTGAATGGACTGATCACCGACTATCTAGAGTCGATCCCCATCCCTGGCACCAGTCTACGTATTGCAGGCTATCCAATCGAGATCGTACAAATTTCGGATAACACGGTTAAAACAGCGCGAATCTATCCCGAGCTACGAGTGGTTAAGGAAGAGAAACTCCACGGTTAACGACCTCGAAAAAATAGCGCCAATACTAATACTAACTACTCAGATTGATCGTCAATATCCCGCTTCGCGCGACAACAACGATTACGCCCTTCCTCTTTTGCATCATAGAGCGCCCCGTCTGCCAACGCTATCAAGCTGGCCGAATCTTCGCCACACCGCGGGGGTATGCCTGCCGCACCAAGTGAGATCGTGACAACGCCACTAACATCAGAGAATTCATGTTTTAGTGCTAACTGCTCAACAGCGAGACGCAGTTCTTCAGCGATTACCATCGCGCCATTAAGATCCGTATTGGGTAAGATCACACCGAACTCTTCACCTCCATAACGCGCTACCATGTCGGAAGATCGACGCATCGTCGTGGCCAGAGCAGTCGACACTCTACGCAGGCAATCATCGCCACCCTGATGACCATAACCATCATTATATTTCTTGAAAAAATCGATATCGATCAACAGCAAGGCAAGACTGGTCTCTTCACGAACTGCGCGACTCCACTCCTTACTAATATATTCATCGAACGAACGCCGATTCGGAATCCCGGTCAAGCCATCAATGGCAGACAATCGCTCAAGCTCAATATTACTCGCCTCCAGTTCTTTCTGCAGTTCATGTAACTCACGAAAAGCCTGATCTCGTTGCAGTTGCGCTAGAAAACTACGCGAGTGAGCCTGAATTCGTGCAATCAATTCAATTTTATCTGGCAGCTTTACCAGGTAGTCACTAGCCCCGTTACTAAACGCCTCGCTCTTATCCTTAGGTTCCTCTTTACTAGACAGTACGATCACCGGAGTGTTCTTCAAGGCAGGGTGATTACGATACGAACGCACCAGCGTCATACCATCGATATCTGGCATCACCAGATCCTGCAGGATCGTCGTTGGCTGTACCTCGAGGGCCATATCAATAGCCTTCTTCGAGTCGCTACAATAATGGAGAGTGATCGTCACTTCACTCTCAAGCATGCGCCGAATCGCTTCAGCCACAATCGGCTGATCATCCACCAGTAATACAACAATGGCGTCAGCCATATTGCCTTCTGTTAATGACTCGTTAACTTCGTTCATGCTCTAGTTCCATGCTTAACATGCCGTCACTTTGCTATATTGTTTGAGCAGTGTCGCCCCGATGCAATCTAATGGTAAAACTTTCACTGCAGCATTTAGCGCTACTGCCGCCTTCGGCATCCCATATACAGCACAACTCTTTTCATCCTGCGCGATGGTAAACACGCCTTTCTGACGCAACGATAACAGTCCAGCAGCACCATCACGCCCCATTCCTGTCAACAATGCCGCCGTCACGTCTCCGCCCCAGTGCGCTGCAACACTCTCAAAGAAGACGTCTACAGAAGGGCGGTATACTACTTCTTTTGGGTCTGAAGTATATGCCAAACTTCCCCTGGGGGACATCACAAGGTGATCATTGGTCGATGCAACCTGAACGATACCAGGCGATACACACTCACCCTCTTCTGCAACTTTAACCTGTAAATTGCATTGAGTATTAAGCCACGCAGCTAAATCACAGGAAAAATGCGCATCGATATGCTGAATAATAACCACGCCTGCAGGAAAGTCTGAGGGAAGTTCAGCTAATATTTTAGCCAATGCCGGCGGCCCTCCAGTAGATGAGCCTATCGCCACTAACGACTGATGCTTATGTAAAACCGAATACGAAGGTTGCGACTGCAGTTTTTCTACATGACGCGATGGAATAGGTCTGGTTAATTTCTCTATCGTCTTGATTTTATCTAATAGTGCAATATTATCCTTAACATCCTCAGCCCCCCTCAATACGGGAGTTTTCACCACATCCAGTGCGCCAGCGCCCATCGCCTCAAACACCATTGCACTGTTACCTGTGACTGAGCTTGTGACGATCAAAATCGGGCACGGCGTCGCAGCCATAATTCGACGGGTCGCTTCAATTCCATTCAATATCGGCATAACCAGATCCATCAAAATCAGATCAGGAAGATCATGCTGACATCGCTTTACCGCCTCTTCGCCATTCACAGCCACCCATGCCAGCTCATGATCAGTCGCCGTCACCAGCAAGCGCCTCAAACCCTCAACAGCCATCATCGTGTCATTAACGATCGCTATCCTCATCATGCCTCTCCAATCAAATCTATCACAGCTTCACGCAATGCCTCATCATGAAAGCAGCCCTTAGTCAGGTAATAATCCGCGCCAGCTTCAAGCCCAAGTAGCTTATCCTCTTCACGGTCCTTGTAAGAAACCACCATAACAGGCATATTACGCAATGCATCATCCTGTTTCATCATACGCACCAGCTCAATGCCGTTCATCCTCGGCATATCAATATCAGTAATGACCAGGCGATAGTCACCACTGCGTACAGCATTCCAGCCATCCATACCATCAACCGCAACATCTACCTCATAACCATAGGCCTCCAGCATTTTGCGCTCGACCTCTCGTACAGTAATTGAATCATCAACTACCAGCACCCGTTTACTGATACCTTCATCAGCGGCATTTTCTCCACTTACCTTATCAATTCGACCTTTTGAAATTAACTTGGAAATCGAGCGCGCCATATCATCCACATCAATAATCAATGTCGGCGAACCATCATCAAGTAATGCAGCTACGCTGACATCTTTTACCTTGCCCAGACGTGGATCAATTACCTGAACCGCCAGCTCACGCTCACCTAGAAAAGCATCAACAATCACACCATATTGACCATGCCTATCGCTAAGAATGACCACGAACAACTGCTCTCTCTTTGCAGTAGATTGCTCAGTACCAAACACCTGAGAGGCTGAAACCAGACCGATATGGCGATTATTCCACGTAATATATTGATGATCTTCAACGACTTCAATCTGATCATCTTCGATCTTAAGCAAATGATCGATTCGTGCCAAAGGAAAGGCATAGCACTCACCCCCGATATCGACCAATAGCGTTCTGATTACCGACAAGGTCAACGGTAACTGCATCTGAAAGCAGGTGCCCTGACCTGCTTTAGATGTAATCGTCACCACCCCTCGCATCTCCTTAACCGCGTCGTGAACAACATCGAGGCCAACACCACGCCCGGATATCTCAGTCACTTCACTGCGAGTACTAAAACTCGGTAGAAAAAGAAATTCCAGCAATTCCATATCACTCATTTGCGCCAATATCTCTTCACTACTCAAGCCACGCTCAATAATTTTCTGCTTAAGCGTTTCAAGATCAACACCACGCCCATCATCCTCTACCGTCACTACCAGCATTCCCGAACGGTGACGAGCATCAAGCTTTACAATCGCCTGAGAGGGCTTGTCATTTCCAGTACGAACGTCTGGCATTTCAATACCGTGATCTACAGCATTTCGCAATAAGTGATTGAGCGGAGCCTTCACCATTTCTAACACATCGCGATCAACCTGGGTGGTCACTCCGGTAATCTCAAGCCTGGCATCTTTGCCCAGCGAACGTGCGACATCGCGCACCATGCGCTGAAAACCATCTACACCATCAGAAAAAGGGCGCATTCGGCTTGCCAACACTTCACGATGCAGCCTGCCTGCAAGATTCCCCGTACGGTAATCAAAATGCTCAAGATCAACAAGACGATCCGATAGCGCTTCACGCTGCTTCACTGCTTTTCGTTGCAACTCCATTAATGCAGTTTCCACTACAGGCTCAATGCCTGTTGCATTAAACTTTTCACGCAAGTTATCAAGATCACTCACCAGGTCAAAATGAAAACGCTTAAAACGTTGCATCGCCTCTATGTGTGGATGTAACCAACGAGCCTCAACCATCGCCTCTCCTGCCAATCCAAGCAACTTATCCATACGCTCAGTACTGACACGTAATACGCGCTCTTTTACTTCCGCCAATGAGGCCGCTTTATTCGGCGGGGTTTCTGCTGCCAGGCTATTCACTGCAGACTTCTCAGATACAATCGGAGAAGAAGCATCCTGCCGCATACCAGAGACAGGTGCTGACGCCTCATCATCAACGCTATCTTTAATCACTCCAGACTCATCTCCAGTGACAGCAGGCTTCACTACCACCGCTGCTTGTGATCTCTCACCAGTTAGTATCCCTTCAATGGCCAACACCAGTGAATCAAGCGCTGTTTGGTTCAACTCAACCCATGATGAAAGGTCTGATTCGTCTAGTTTTGATACTTGCCCCATCATATCGACGCCATTCAACAACACATCAATATCAACACTAATAAATTCCAGCTCACTTTTCTGAGCCGCAACAAAACAGTCCTCCATCACATGAGCCACTCGTACTACCGGATCAATATCCACCATCCGCGCAGCGCCTTTAATCGAATGAGAGGCACGCATCATCGATTCAAGATTTTCCGTAGAAGATGGATTTTGCTCCAACACAAGCAGGCCATCAGTCAGCAACGACAGCTGCCCTTCGGCCTCCGTTCGGAAGAGGTCCAACATTGAGAAGCCACTCAGATCGTCACTCATACAAGAGCTCTCCGCAGCGAGTTAAACAACAACTCCTGATCTAATAGCCCAACATGCCGTTCATCAAGTTCAAATAATCCAGCAAGGTGCGAATACATCGAATTAGCAGCCGTGGCGGGTACATCTCGAATACTATCTTTCCAAATACGGTGTGTACCGATAATTTCACTCACCGGAAATACAAACTGCTCGCTATCTTTTTCAATAATCACCAACCGCTCAAGAAAGCTTTTTCGCAATTCGTCAAAATCAAATTTCTCTCCCTTATCAACTGAAAGCAGTGTTCCCACTGACATCCATAACTTAAGCTCACCTCTGACATTCACTATCCCTTTAGTCACCGCACTCTTAGAATTTGGAATGCCATGCACTGGGCGTATCTCAGATATTTCATTGATAATCTTTGTTGGTAACCCAAGCCACTCATCACCAAGCCTGAACACCACTATTGACAGTGATTCATTACTCTTTTCGACCTTCTCCTTAGCCAGTAATGTTGTCCAGGATTCCTGATAATCTAGCGGAATCGCGCGCGTCAGCAGGCTACGTCCAGCGCTCGAATACACATCGCAGTTACGGCAATGCAATACGTCTTTAAGACGAGGGCATTTTTCACCACCTTTACTCCAGACACCAATGGTTGACCAACAATTGTCTATCTGTTCATCCATAAAAACACCTACACCAGACATTCATTACTGCCTCGCCCGCTCGGCACGCCGCCTAAGGCTAAGTGCCTCATCAACACTACCATTACGCTCAACATGCAACGCAAGATGAACCAGAGCCTCTGTGTGACTGGGGACTAAATAGATGGCCTTTCTGAACATCGACTCAGCCATGCCAGATCTATTTGTCGCCTCATACACCACGCCCAATAAATAGAATGCGTCCGCACTACTAAAGCGCGCAAGCGCCTGTTGACAAATTTCTTCCGCCTCCTCAAGAGAGCCCTCATCTGCTAATCGACGCGCCTTTGAAACAAGCACATGCTCATCAAGCTCATCATCAAATTTATTACGTACCAAATAAGCAGAAAATGGCTTACTATCAACAACGTCTGTTCCGCTCACTAAACTCAAGCTGGGAGTTTTATTCTCAACAGAAGGTATTGCACTATATTTTTTAGAAAATTCAGCAATCTTTTCATCATAACCACTAGATTCAGTAACATCTAATTCGCATTTTTTAACAAAGGCAAAGGAACCACGCATGCGCAATGATCTGAATAAGTGATTAACATTATTATTCGCTTCTGCATGTCCTACAAACAACACTCCATCGGACGCCAACAGATCATAAAGTTTACTCACTGCCAACTGCTGATCATGATTATCAAAATAGATCAGTAAATTACGGCAAAAAATCACATCATAACCACCTTTCATCTCTGAAAAGTTATCCCTTAGTAAATTACCTTGTCGAAAGTTCACACGTTTTCTGATACGACTCTTCAACCGATAGCCATCAGCAATCTTTGTAAAATAAGCATCGCGAAATGAAAGATCCATGCTACGAAAAGAGTTTTCTCGGTAAACACCCTTCTTTGCCTTATCAAGTGAATGCTGACTAATATCAACGGCATCAATCTGCACACGTGCAACAGGAAAATTTATTTTATCCAGCGCCATAGCAATGGTGTACGGTTCTTCACCAGTAGAGCAGGGTATGCTCAAAATTCTAAATGTGCGCGCACTATTCTCAGGCATTAACCAGTTACTATTTATATTGCTAGTTAATACATCGAATGGAACATCATCCCTGAAAAACCAGGTCTCAGGAACTACAACCGCCTCAACCAGGCGTTTTAACTCATCTTCCGAAGCTAGCAAAACCTGATAATAGTGATCTACATCTTTGAAACTTGAATCCTTTAAACAACGTTTAATGGCATTTTGAATAGATGCCTCGCCAACCGTATTGACATCAAGCCCGATTTTTTCTTTTAGCAATGTTTCTATTTTCTTGCACATCACTTGTCCATTACAGCTGGGCTGCCATAAAGAAGGTCGCAATCACGCCTAGATAGCAGGCAATCTATATCCATCCACTGAATTACACCTTGAGCATCAGTCATAATATTTGACACATAACTCTCTTCAGAGGACTTTAATACTGATTGATGAAAACGACTCAGTTCAAGCTCAATCGTTTCGGTCGCATATTCAGCGATTATTCCAAGTATGTGCTCATGCCCAGCATACCCTGTATAATTAACCAAAAAAATCCGCGTACTCATGACCTGCTCTGAAGAGACCCCATTAAGCAAATATCGTATATCAACCACGGGTACAGGCACTGCACGATAGTTACATAATCCTGCTATATAATCGGGTGCTTTCGAGAAGTTACTCAACTTAACCAACGGCACAACCTCAACTATTTTTTTAGCATCGACCACATAACGATCTTCACCAACATGGAAGAGAACAAAAAGCATCAGGAATCAATCTTGAACTGTGATACGCCACCCTGAAGTCCATGAGCAGCATCATTCAAACGGTCAATTGCACTATTAGACTGGCGCAGTGACTCTACCGTCTGTTGTGATGATTCACTTAGCTGAATCATTGCGTGCTTGATCTGCTCAGCACCTTCAGATTGCATATGCATTCCTTCATGCACAATCTCAAAACGAGGCGTTAATGTCTGCACTTGATCAATAATCTGCGCAAGCTGCGCCCCAACCTGACGCACATCTTCAACACTATTTTTCACCTCGTTCGAAAATTTCTCAACACTCATCACACCTGCAGATACGGCTGACTGCATCTCTTGAACCATTTGTTCAATGTCAAGCGTGGCTACCGCAGTCTGGTCAGCCAGACGTCGAATCTCGGTCGCTACTACGGCAAAGCCGACACCGTATTCGCCCGCTTTTTCTGCCTCAATAGCTGCATTCAGTGACAACAAATTGGTTTGGTCGGCAACCTTTGTAATAGTGGTAACAACCGAATTAATGTTACCCGCCTTTTCGCTCAACACTTCAAGCTTTGATGCGATCGAATTCGACGCATCAACCACTGAGTGCATCGTGTTCTCCATACTTACGAGTCCGGTATGCCCATTTGCCGCAGCTTCAGCAGTACCCGATGCCACTCCAGCCACCTCATCCATTGTATTGACCAGCTCTTTTCCTGTCGCAGAGATTTCGGTCGCCGTCGCCACAATTTCATTAACAGTGGCAGCCTGCTCCGCTACCGTTGCCTCTTGCTGTTTCGCCGAAGCGGCTATTTCAGTTGAAGAAGATGTCACTTGTATGCCTGATTGCTGAACCTGTGAAACAAGCCCATTTAGACTACTAATCATCGCCTGAATACCTTTCGCCATTCTGCCGACGGCATCATCACCGCTAATATTAATTTCTCCAGTAAGATCACCAGCGGCGGCTCGTTGCACCACTTCCTGCACCAGACCAACTTTTTCCTCGAGATCTTCCATTGCAGTACGACGCTCTTCCATTAGCTCACTCAAATTACGAACCATGGATTGCAAACCTGATCCGAGTGAACCAATCGCATCATCACCATTAAAGTTAACAACACCAGTCAGGTCACCCTGTGCAGTTCGATTCACCACATCAAGCAATATGTTGACCTTATCTTTAAGTGCTTCAGCGGCCTCATGCTCGCGCTGTGCTTGTATTTTTTCCTGCTGACTCGCTTTATCAACATTGTCAGCCATCGTATTCAGTGCCGAACCAAGCTTACCAATCTCATCCTGTGTAGTTAGATCTACACGTACTGAGGTATCACCAGCGGCCCGCCGATTAACCGTATCCATAACACGTCTTAGCGGCTTGGAAAGCCACCTACTCAACAAAAAATTTGCCAGCAATAGCCCTATTACCAACAAAGTAATATTCGCTAAAATCTGAGTCTGCACATCTTGAGCTATCACTTCATCCTGATGCTTCAGTGAATAGCTGACACGAATGGCGCCATTAACAGAATTTTCAGGCACATTATGACAAGCCAGACAATTCACATCCCCCGGTTCTTTCGCTGATGTCGCACGGAAAGGTGTCAAGACGGTAATCACACGCCCTTCAACACCCTTGCCAACATCCTTCCCCTGCTGTAGTTCTATAATTTTTTCACCCTGAAGTGCACGCATATCCCACTCATCAACAGGGGCCTCTTCTGGAAAACCTGGGCCATACTGCTGATTAACTGGCTCCCCACGAATCACTCTTGCATCCACAACATTATTACGTTTAAGAATTTTATTTCGCAGGATACTGCGCTGATCCATGGTGTTGGTTAACATCATGGTATTGAGGCTATCGAAATAGAATGTGGCTAAATCCTGCGCGCGTTCCTCAGCATCATCATGAGCACGCTGCTTCTCTAAATAAACCGTATAACCAGTCACCATGCTGATTACAAAAACAAAGATGGTGGCAACGGTCAGATTGATCTTCACCCGAACGGACAGATGACCAAACAACGAACCACTCTCTTGCGACACCATAGGAAACCCTCAAACTAGTCTGGAAATATCAATTAATAGAGCAACTTTTCAGCCCCATTTCTATGCCTAGGGCTACCAAGGAATTCTACGGCTGAAAATTTCAGAACTTTAACAAGTTCCTTCGATGCCTGAGAAAATTAAGTAAATAGCGAACTAGAACGCTCGCCCAATAGAAAGACTCACCACATCCATGCTGCTTCTGGGTTGGTGCACTAAAAATGCGCCTGAGGTTACAGCCGCGGATTTTGAAAAGCGATAACTATCATACATGAAATAGATAAATACCCCCTTATCCAGATTACTGCCATTTACAAGCTGGAAACGATACGTAAGGAAGACTGAGGCCTCTTTACCTGGGTTAAGCTCGACAGAAGGAACATCAAGGGTCTCTTTTGTGTACACAGGATATTTTATACCCATACGCCACAGGCTTTTCCAGAGCATCTCTCTATTCTCCACCCCCAATGAAAACCGGGTGAAGGCAACCTTATAATCCTCCACCAGGCCACTAACAGTTTTACCCTGTGAATTCACCCCACTGCTGATCTCTCTGGTCCAGTCATCTACCCCCACTCCCGCCAGCAGATCAAGCGAACGGCCCCAAAAAAGGTTCTTAAATCGATATCCACCCAAAAACTCTCCTGATGCCCCGGCATAATCGACATCGGCAGCACTAAAATGACCACCTGGCTGGCTCTGACCATCATACTCAACATCTCCACCATAGAGCGAAGCGCGCCCATTATAAATGAAGCCACCACTCAATCTCGCATCGTTGTTAAGAGAAAGGCTTAAACGAGCGCGGGGCCCCTGCTCAGTCAGCAGGCGAATGTCGCTATTATCATACTCTTGCCAGCGAAACAGTTCGAGACCAATACTGACCTCGGTCATTCCACCATGAAATAGATGTTCATCTTCTGATAGCAGCGCTTCTTCCGCCATAGCCTGAGGCTGCCACAACAATAACAGCACCGCGCTAATTAAAGCGCAAATGGATAATTTCTGCATTCTTAGTTAACACCCTGCGGAAAAATAATTATTATTGAGATTGTAGCAGTAATGCTGTTTTATTTTCGAGTCAGGATTCGAACTATTCTAGTACACGTATACTGAAGCAGCAGTCAATCAGCCGTATTTATAAAAATACCGCACAATAATACTGTAAAAGAGAAGGGATTAAACAAGATGGGCAAACGCATTCGCGATCTACATAATAGTATTCAAAAAGAAGAGGCCTTTTAAAGGCTATTGGAACTGATAGTTTTGCTCGTATGCGGGGAAAAATGCTCTAGCTTTACTCTTCATCAACAAGCCGAAAATCAATTCCTGAAAAATCGCCTGTAGAGTCCCACTCATTGCCCCACTTATCTGCAGCAATAAAGTCTTCTGAAAATTCATCCTCGAGGTCTACATCAATATCTTTTGGTCCGTTCATAAAAAATGCCCCTTATCAGATTTTTTCGAATCTCATAACACACTTTCTCACACTCGAGTGATCGCTAGATTCTAAATACGATTACTAATATTTATATCGGCATGTAACGACAAAACTTGATAATTCAGAGCATGAAAGCAACATAATACTATCGATCGATTCTCTCAGGGCTAGACAACTGTACTAAATACAAAACGATAATCTTTAGCAATACAGTACTCCAGCCACTCAGAAAAGAATTGATTCACTCTCCTTTTTTCAATGGGATAGCGCACTTTTTTATTCGGGTAGGTATAGATACGCGCAAAACCAGTTTTATTTTGATAAGTGAGTACTTCAGCCACCCGGGCATCACTGTAAACTCGAATCTTTAAATACATATCGGGCACAATCTTATTCTCATCGAGCGCATGCAAAAAGGCAATCGTCAACGTATATTTACCGCGCTCAAGCACCTTCATATGCAGATCAGGCAGCGCTTCAGAGGAAGATAATATCGCCACATCAGCATCCATATCTGGCACCAGGCGAGCCAGCGCCTGATAATTTTCCTCGTACACGCTCATTAATGGCTTATTGTTTGGTATCAACATCTATATTCAACTATTTCTCAACATGATTTATATATCGACCGTATCAAAGAACATCTAAATCCTTTCTCACATACCTTATCATAGCCATTGTCTGCGCAAGCGCTCACGGTTCATCATCAACCACTGCAAAGCAATGATCGGGGCCGCTGAATTAATACGACCACTCTCCAGCAGGGCCACAGACTCGTCATACGACACCACTTTTACCTGTATATCTTCCCCTTCACCAATCACGCCGTGGATGCCTCCAACGCCCGCTGCATCAACTTTTCCGCAAAAAAGTACGATAGATTCTGTCGTCCCACCAGGGCTCACCAGATAATCACACACGTGCTCCAGCTGATCGATAACACACCCAGCCTCTTCAACTGCCTCTCTTGATGCAACCTCCTCGACATCCTCGCCTGCTTCGATAATACCCGCGACAATTTCAATCAACCAGGGATCATCCGGAAAATCCAGCGCACCCACCCTGAACTGTTCAATCAACACCACCTCATCACGCACCGGGTCATATGGCAATACCGCCACGGCATGTCCACGCTCAAATATTTCCCTCGTCAAGACATCGCTCCACTCTCCATCGTACTTCCGATGTCTCAAACGCAACCGAGCAATACTAAAAAAGCCCTTATAGCAGATGGTTTTCTCGATGATTTCAACCTTTTCTAACGACATAACCCCACCCTGCTTGCAATCACTGTTATGATACTTGCGCCCAACGATAGTCCTGACGAACTGACGCTGTTAAATGAACACTCGCAATCAAAATTACCTTTTACCTTTCCTGCTCATCTCATTGCTAGCCATTATTGCAGTTTTTTTTCTGAAAGCTAAACAGGATGAAACTGGCAAAGCGACATTTAAGTTAAGCTGGCAAAATGCAACCCCTTTTATTGTGCCTCGGCGCGCCCTGGCTGCTGTCGCATATAATAATTATCTCTATGTACTCGGCGGTATCGACGCCCACAACCGCTACGTGCACACCGTTGAATACACAAAAATCCATCCTGATGGCGATTTGAGCCAATGGCAAAAAACGACTGACCTGAATGAGGGACGTTTCTATCTAGCCGCAGCGGCGGTCAATGGTTATCTATATGCAATCGGTGGCGCCAGAGGGGCACTGGGAGAAAATAACATCCCGGTTGCGACTGTTGAAAAAGCAAAAATTAATCCCGACGGATCACTTGGTATCTGGGAACGGGAACAGGCGCTCACCACGCCGCGTCGAGCCCTTACCGTCAATCAACGAAATAATCAGATTTATGCACTGGGTGGATATAATGGTATATTTTTACATTCGATTGAGCACACCTCAGTTAACGCTGATGGAACGCTCGATGAGTGGCAACTCGCTCCCGAGCAATCTAAAGTGGATCGCTATATCCATTCTTCGGCGATTTCCAATGACAAGTTGTACCTGCTTGCTGGTCATATGAAAAACGGTCAGACGGTCAGTTATGGCGATGTTGAGTTAAGCAGGCTATCAACCAATGGCGGACTCTCACCCTGGCAGATCGAAAATACAACCCTGCTCACGCCACGCTTCATCGCCACCGCATTTTCGTTAGGGGATTATGTCTACATTGCTGCCGGTCATGACGGGGCGAGAAGACTCAGTAGCGTCGAATACGCCCCGCTAGACAGAGAGGGGCATGTCGGAAACTGGCGACTCACTGCTCCGTTAGGAGTACCAAGAAGTGGCACTACCGCAGTGACCTATAATAAAAGGGTTTATGTACTAGGAGGGATTAGCCAAAATAGCGTGCTAAACAGCGTCGAAATAGCTACTCAGGCAGCCGATGGGAATTTGGGGCACTTCTCAAACATCACTCACTGACTACAGCGTCATTGATCATTATCGGGCTCATCTCCACCCTTTTCCTTTTTCACTTTCTCAAGTGCTAACGCCTCTTCTTTTTCTTCGGCTTCACGAAGCTTCCGGTTGCGCATATCATCCCGCGCCAAAAAGACCAGAAAAGCAACTACGGCTACCACTGCGGCAATCTGCAAATATATCGCTAACATTATTAACCTCTTGACTTTATTGTCCCACTCATCGGAACAATACCAGGATACACGATACACTAGAGCCGAGGGCTTTTCCTAGTATTTCTATCGGTTTTTAGCTAACAGGATTAGCGCCCACCAGGGCACTTCCTGTAGCCATGGAAACCTGACTCGGTTTCAGGTCACTTCATCAATGCCTAATCCTGGGGCGCGCGAAGATAATGCGGGTTCAAGCTGCAATGCATCTTGTTGTCGACGAAGCTGGCAGCGACGCTCACGATTGCTTCGTGTATCAAGTAAACAGGGAAGCGACTGTTGTCGGCGATCTTGCTGACGACGATCTCGTAAATGTTGCTTACGCTTTTCATCTGTTACAGCAGGCACTGCGCTCATCTCTGCCTTATCCCCCGGCCGATGAGTCACTGCATCGACCTCCTGTAAGATGTCGGTCTGGGTCAGTATCAATGATTTATTACGCTGCGTACCTACGTCATCGGGACGAACATATTGTGGATCAAACATTAGCATCGTGCTACCTTCCGCGACGGCTGAGATATGCGAATTATAACATGAGCTGTGATCGCGCCAACCTCATCTGCCTGAGACTCATAATCTGGCACCGGAATCACAGCTAACCACATGTAAAACATGAAATTTTACGAAATCAAGGCGCCTCAGCAACCATTATCGCCCGCCGTGGCGCAGGCAACCCTTCAACCGTAAGCGTCCTATCCACAGGGTCAAGAAAATCCGGCAACGAGTCAAACGTCATCCACTGTGTACTGCGCTGCTCTTCCACTGATGTCGTAGCCACATCTACCAATCGAATATTTCTGAAGCCGCAGCGCTGCAACCATCGTTCCAAGGCCAATGGGGATGGAATAAACCAGACATTTCGCATTTTGGCGTAGCGCCCCTGAGGTACCAGCACCGTGTCTTGATCACCATCAACCACCAGTGTCTCCAGCACCAATTCCCCCCCTGAACGTAGCAACGAGCGCAACTCATCGAGATGATCGATAGGAGATCGACGGTGGTACAGTACCCCCATCGAAAAGAGGGTATCAAAACCAGACAGGTTTTGCGGCAACTGCTCGACACCCAGCGGTAGCACATAAACGGGTACCTGCGGCATATATTTCGCCAATGCCTGATACTGCATCACAAATAACATCGTCGGATCGACACCCGCCACCAGCGCCGCCCCCTCACCCGCCATGCGCCAGGCGTGATAGCCGTTGCCGCAGCCGACATCGAGCACATAACGACCATTTAATGGAGCAATATACGGCTGAAGTCTCGCCCATTTCCAGTCGGACCGCCACTCGGTATCAATCTCTATCCCAAATACCGAATAAGGCCCCTTACGCCAGGGGTGCAGGATGCGTAATTGACGTTCGATTTCGAGCGCCATTTCCACATCAACATCAGCAGCATTGCCAATGCTCACACTACCAACAGATAGATCAATCGATGAAGGTTTGATATTGGGCAATGCATCAACCGCACCTTGCCATTTAGCCAAATCACCATGCCCGCGTACAAAAACGGTATCAACCACCATCGGCAATGTCTCAAGCCACACCTCAAGCGGAGAGCCTTCAAGCTTCTCGTAAAGCGTCGAATAAATGTTCATTTCACTGCGATAAACGACACAAAATTAAGGCATTGAAACCACTGACGCACTTCGCTAAAGCCGACATCCCGCAAGCGCGCCTCGTGCGCTTCACGAGTCTCAGGAATCAATACTTTTTCTAACGCAGCACGCTTCTGACTCACCTCAAGATCGCTGTAACCATTTGCCTTTTTAAATGCGTGATGCATCTCTGTAAAAAACAGCCCCGCTTGCTCGTCAGCAAAAGCCAGTTTTTCAGATAACACCAACACCCCACCAGGCAACATGCCGGCATAAATCTTTTCAAGCACCGCTTGGCGCTGTGCGGGGTCGACGAACTGTAATGTCAGGTTCAACACCACCACAGAAGCGCGCGCAATTGACACATCCTGGATATCGGCACAAACAAACTCCACAGGCACACTCGCATCGTCATCTTCCACATATTGACGACAGCGCTGCAGCATCGCTGCTGAATTATCAACCGCAAAAATAGTACAATCCGGCTGTAATAACCGTCGTCGCATCGACATCGTAACGGCACCCAACGAGCACCCCAAATCATAGAGCTGACTATCCGCCTGTGCATATTGTGCCGATAGCACACCCACTACATTGATCAACGTGCTATATCCCGGAACGGAACGGTTAATCATATCGGGAAAGACATCCACCACAGACTCATCAAAGCTGAAATCAACGATCTCATTAAGCGGTGTTGCGTACAGCTGGTCAGGCCCCAGCTTATTCATCACAGGACTCTCTTCATAAAAAATAGATCTATTCTATAGCGCATAAAGCCGCACATTATACCCCAGCCAACCAACACAGCCCCAGCACCATCTATAAATGGGATATTTTCACTGCGTGAACACAGCGTGTCAGTACCCTACGCCGAATGCATCAGGAGAATATAATAAGGAAAAAGAGCAGGCAGTGGCTACCCACTAGATAACCGCCACCTGCTCTACATCGGTAGTTCAGGCAGCAGATACTTCAGAAGCCGCACGCCCTTTTTCAAAGGTCAACTCGTCATCGGCCAACGACACTTCAATCACATCATCCGCCTGATATTTTCCAGCCAGGATCTCCTGCGCCAGACGATTCTCCAACCGACTCTGGATAGCACGCTTCAATGGGCGCGCGCCATAAACGGGGTCAAAACCAGCCTCACCCAGCTTATCGAGCGCTTCATCGCTCAATCTAAGCTCGATATCCCGCTCACGCAGACGCTCACGCAGGTAGTCGATTTGAATATCGGTAATCGCCCGGATCTGCGCCTGAACCAACGGATGGAATACCACCACATCATCGATACGATTGATAAACTCGGGGCGAAAATGGCTACTCACACCAGCCATCACCGCTTCCTTCATCACTTCATAATTCTCTTCGCCCGCCATCTCCTGAATCACCTGCGATCCAAGGTTTGATGTCATCACGATCACGGTGTTGCGAAAATCAACCGTGCGCCCATGGCCATCGGTCAGGCGCCCATCATCTAATACTTGTAGCAATACATTAAAGACATCGGGATGCGCCTTCTCCACCTCATCCAGCAGGATCACCGAATAGGGCTTACGACGTACCGCTTCGGTCAGATAGCCACCCTCTTCATAACCGACATAACCTGGCGGTGCACCAATCAAGCGCGCCACCGAATGCTTCTCCATAAATTCAGACATATCGATACGCACCATCGACTCTTCGGTATCGAATAAAAACGACGCCAGCGCCTTGGTCAACTCGGTCTTGCCCACACCTGTTGGCCCAAGAAACAAGAACGAACCATTAGGGCGATTAGGATCAGAGAGCCCGGCACGCGAACGACGAATAGCATCAGCGACCACTTTCACTGCCTCATCCTGCCCAATGACACGCTGATGTAATCCCTCTTCCATGCGCAACAGCTTTTCGCGTTCACCTTCCAGCATGCGCGACACGGGAATGCCGGTCCACTTTGATACCACCTCGGCGATCTCTTCATCAGTGACCTTGTTACGCAGCAGTGTCATGTCCTGCATCTCGGCCTGCCCCGCCATGTCGAGCTGTTTCTCCAGCTCCGGAATACTCCCATACTGCAACTCCGACATACGCGCCAGATCACCCGCACGACGCGCCGTCTCCAGCTCAGTGCGGGCACGCTCAAGCGCCTCTTTGATATTTTGCGTCCCCTGCAACGCCGCCTTCTCTGCCTTCCACACCTCTTCGAGGTCTGCAAATTCAAGTCCGAGCCGGTCGATCTCCGTCTCGAGAATGGCCAACCGTTTCTTCGACGCCTCATCGCTCTCTTTACCCAGCGCCTCACGCTCTATCTTGAGCTGGATGAGACGACGTTCCAGACGATCCATCTCTTCAGGCTTTGAATCAATCTCGATACGAATGCGGCTCGCCGCCTCATCAATCAGATCGATCGCCTTATCCGGCATCTGTCGGTCGGTGATATAGCGATGCGACAACGTCGCCGCTGAAACGATCGCAGGATCGGTGATTTCAACACCATGGTGGACCTCATATTTTTCCTTCAGGCCACGCAGAATCGCTATGGTATCTTCGACACTTGGCTCATCCACCAACACCTTCTGAAAGCGGCGTTCCAGCGCGGCATCTTTTTCGATGTACTGACGATACTCATCAAGCGTGGTCGCGCCAACACAGTGCAGTTCGCCACGCGCCAGCGCCGGCTTCAACATATTCCCAGCGTCCATCGCCCCTTCCGCCTTGCCGGCACCCACCATGGTGTGCAGCTCATCAATAAAGAGGATCACCGACCCCTCCTGCTTTGCAAGGTCATTCAGGACCCCCTTGAGGCGCTCCTCAAATTCTCCACGAAACTTCGCACCGGCAATCAACGAACCCATATCAAGCGATAACAGACGTTTACCTTTAAGCCCTTCAGGCACCTCGCCATTGACGATGCGTTGTGCGAGTCCTTCAACGATCGCGGTCTTACCCACGCCCGGTTCACCTATCAACACTGGATTATTTTTAGTGCGGCGCTGCAATACCTGGATGGTGCGACGAATCTCATCATCACGTCCGATCACCGGATCAAGCTTGCCCTGCTCCGCACGCTCAGTGAGATCAATGGTAAATTTCTCTAACGCCTGACGCTGCTCTTCGGCATTGGGATCGTCGATATTCTCGCCACCACGCATCTCTTCAATCGCCTTTTCAAGCGCGCCCTTTACCGCACCCGCCTTGCGCATCAAATCACCCAGCGCCCCTTTATCCTCCACTGCCGCAAGCACAAAGAGTTCACTGGAAATGTATTGATCATCACGCTGCTGCGCATATTTGTCGGTCATATTCAGCAGTCGCCCGAGATCGTTGGAGATATGCAGGTCGCCAGCGACACCCTCAACACTTGGCAGATGATCCAACGCCTCACCCAGCTGTGAACGCAATGCATTCACATTGACGTCGGCACGATTCAGTAAGGGGCGCACAGTGCCGCCCTGCTGATCCAGCAGTGCGGTCATCAGGTGTAGTGGTTCTATAAACTGATGATCACGGCCAACCGCGAGGCTCTGCGCATCCGCTAGCGCCATCTGGAATTTACTTGTCAATCTATCCATTCTCATGGGGTACCCTCGCTATCTTGATTTTATCAAACATACATCTGTTTATCTCAGGATACTAGCTATATAGGGATCTCTATCGACATATTCAAGCACCCCCTAACTGACCACTTTACTCAGGTTTAGACTACGCTGCATACATCAAAATCTGTTACTTTTGTATTGTAGTACATTAGCCTGACGCTACTCACTGATCCCAACCACAGGAATGTTACCGCAGAAAATGGGCATTAAATCAAGCCATCAGCTTCCCGAACCGCCATCCGCACCACAGTCACTTGCGGCACAGGACGTGATTGATCGCTTGCACTCGTCGCCACATGGACTCACCCTTGATGAGGTAAACAAAAGGCAGAAACATTTCGGCATCAATACACTGCCTCACCCGCCCCCTCCAGGCATAGTCAATATATTTTTTCGTCAGTTTCTCAGCCCACTCGTCTATATCCTCTGCCTCGCGGTGCTCGTCTCACTGCTGATTGGCGAGTGGACCGACGCCAGCTTTATCACTATCGTTTTATTGATCAACGCCATCATCGGCACCGCGCAGGAATATTCGGCGCAACACAACGCCGAGGCACTAAGTGCGCTCGTCACTACCTATACTCATGTGGTGCGTGAAGGAGAGAGTTTTGAGATCAATGCTGAAGCGCTGGTGCCCGGCGATATCGTTCTATTAGAGAGTGGCAGCAAAGTACCCGCCGATATCCGCCTGATCACCACGCAAGGACTTGCTGTCGACGAATCACTACTGACCGGTGAATCAACGCCCGTGAATAAAGATGCGTTGCGGCTAGCCTCTACCAGGAACGCATTAAGTGAATGCCCCAATATGATTTTTGCTGGCACCCATGTCACCTACGGGCGCGCGACTGGCATCGTCACAGCCATAGGCCTAAAGAGTGAACTCGGACAGCTTGCCGATGCAATCCTCGGCACAAAAAAAACCGACTCGCCATTGCAACAGCGAATGGAAAATCTGGTCTTTCGCATCGGCATTGCGGTCGCTATTGCCGCACTCATCGTTGCCGCCATCACCCTGGCACGCAGTCTGTCCCTGCACGAAGTCTTTATTCTCGTCGTGGCACTCGCAGTTGGCGCAATCCCTGAAGGGCTACCGGTGGCAATCACGGTAGCGCTCGCCATCGGCATGAGTCGCATGGCCAAACGTAATGTCATTGTGCGCCGCCTGATCGCGGTTGAGTCACTCGGCTCCTGCACCTTTATCGCATCAGACAAGACCGGCACACTGACCCTCAACGAACTCACGGCACGTTATTTCAGCCTGCCCGGCAACGCACTGTTTGAGTTCTCTGGCCAGGGCGTCATTCCGGATGGAACCGTCACACTACGCAAGGGCAACCCACACCTCGCTCATTCTAGCCATTTAAAAAATGCCGCGTTGGCGGCTGCCCTCTGTAACGAGGGTTTTCTGGCGCAACGCGCGGGTAGCTGGACACAACACGGCGATACCGTCGACGTTGCACTGCTGGTGATGGCACACAAACTCGGCATCACCCAGCCTGAGGCCAACAACAACTACTCGACGATTGCACAGATCCCATTCGAGCCAGAGCACCGCTTTGCCGCTACCCTGCATCAGCAGACGGGTGAGGCGTCGAATATTATCTTTGTTAAAGGGGCGACCGAGCGCATCATCAAGATGTGTCACCACATGCTTTCCAACGATGGCCGTGTCGCCCTCAATCAAGAAATTGTCGAAGAGTCGATGCTGAATCTCGCATCGGATGGCCATCGTGTATTGGCACTTGCAATGGGCAATTCCGAACTGGATGAAGATGACTTCGCCGAAGCACATCTCGAGGGACTGACATTGATTGGACTGGTGGCGATGGCTGACCCACTACGCGCAGAGAGCCGCAGCGCACTCGACGCCTGTCGCAATGCCGGGATCGAGGCCGCAATGATTACGGGCGATCATCCCGCCACCGCGTTATCGATTGCGCGTGAACTGAACCTCGCCCAGACCATTGACGACGTCATCAGTGGTACACAACTTAAACAGATCGCCACCGATGATCATGCCACCATTGACGCCATCACTCGCCGGCATCGCATCTTTGCGCGCATCGAACCCCAACAGAAATTGCAACTGGTCGAATCACTGAAGCGCAATGGTCACTTTGTCGCCGTCACCGGCGATGGTGCCAACGATGGCCCTGCCATGCAAGCAGCCCACGTCGGTGTCGCCATGGGCAAAAAAGGCACCGATGTAGCCCGCGAAAGTGCCGACATCATCCTCTCAGATGACAACTTCAACTCAATCGTTGCGGGTGTCGAAGAGGGGCGTGTCATCTACAATAATATCCGCAAGGTGATCTTTCTGCTGCTCTCCACCGGTGCTGCCGAGGTGGTACTCTTCATGCTAGCGTTGATCAGCGGCCTGCCGCTGCCACTGCTGGCGGTACAACTGCTGTGGCTCAACCTCGCCACCAACGGCATCCAGGATGTCGCTCTCGCCTTTGAACCCAGAGAAGGTGACGAGATGAAGCACTCACCACGCCCACCGAAAGAACCGATCTTCAATCGTATAATGATTGAACGCATCATCGTCTCAGCACTACTGGTTGGCAGCCTCGCCTTTGCCACCTTCAGCGTTCTGCTATCAAATGGCTTTTCAGTAGATGAAGCACGCAATGCGACACTGTTACTGATGGTGCTGTTTGAGAATGTCCATGTCTTTAACTGCCGCTCCGAAACCCGCTCGGCATTGACCCACAATCCGCTGCGTAACCCACTGCTGCTGTTTGGCACACTGGCGGCACAACTGATCCATATCGGTGCGATGTACACCCCCATCATGCAGGAGACCCTGCATATCCAACCAATCTCGTTTGAAAACTGGTTGAAACTTCTCGGCATAGCATTGATACTGCTGTTCGTCATGGAAGCGCACAAACTGACATACAAGCTCAGAATAAAAACAGGGTAATCAAAAAACTCATCAGCAACACGCCTGGGGACCGCTTCAATGGCAAAGCTCACACTACCATCGGACATCAAAAATAGCGTCAAAGCAGCATTAAAAGAGGACATCGGCAGTGGCGATATTACCGCCTCACTGATCCCCAAAGATGCCATCGCCAAAGCGACCGTGATCACACGCGAGACGGCGATACTGTGCGGTCGCGAATGGTTCAACGAAACCATGCTGCAACTCAGCGACGAAATCACGATCAGCTGGCAAGCGCAGGATGGCGATCTGATCAACGAGAACCAGCCCCTGTGTACCATTCAGGGCCCTGCACGCGCCATTCTAAGCGCAGAACGGGTCGCACTCAATTTTCTGCAACTGCTCTCCGGCATCGCCACCGAGGCACGCCGCTACGCCGACCGCGTCAAAGGACTCAACACCGTGATCCGCGATACCCGCAAGACCATCCCCGGCCTGCGCCTGGCGCAAAAATATGCCGTTCGCTGCGGCGGCTGCGAAAACCACCGCATCGGGCTTTATGACGGTGTGTTGATCAAGGAGAACCACATCCTCGCCTGCGGTTCGATCACCAAAGCGGTCGAACAGATCCGCACCAGCCATCCCAAAATGCCGATCGAGGTCGAGGTCGAAGACCTCGACGAACTGCGTGAAGCACTGACGGCAGGGGCCGACATGCTACTGCTCGACAACTTTGATCGCGCCACATTGCAACGGGCGGTGATCCTTAATAAGGGGCAGGCGAAACTGGAGGCCTCCGGCGGCGTCACCTTCAACGAGATTCGCACGCTGGCTGAAAGTGGTATCGATTACATCGCCATCGGTACCCTGACCAAGGATGTGCGGGCCATTGACCTGTCGATGCGCTTCTCGAACGACTAATCGTAAG
>CALZHD010000007.1 GCA_945787155.1 uncultured Gammaproteobacteria bacterium
AACACGTAAGGTGCGCTGAGTAGGGCGTCAATAAGCGATAGCGCATTGCGCCGTATGTAGTGAAGTTAAGAAAAATCCAGTAAAGAGTGGTTGTGCTAGGTGGGTGTTGGGTTTTATCGTTTTGCGATGCTGGAGCGGTGGAGATGAAAGCCTGGTGAGTTATCGAGATAACACTTCGTTCGGCGCAATGCCCGTTGGTTATTGCGTTCTACGGACTTGTTTAGGCCTGAACACGTAAGGTGCGCAAAGTAGTATGTCGGAAGGTTAAGGAAAAGCCGAAACTGCTGTTCTAAAAAAATGTCGGAAAGACGAGCCAATTGACTAATAACCATCTGATAGCGGCTTTGGCATCGGTCAACTCCTTTGACGCAATGATGATTGTGTAACTCCAGCGCAAAACACTATCGCTGGACGGTGATATTGTCAATCTTTTATGATGGATGTCCTAATTGAGTTGTCTAATATCTGAACCACATGGATGTGCTCTATAAGAGCGAAGCCTGATTATGTTTTTTAGGAAGGTGAAGATGATAAAAATTACATCAACCCCGTTGTTTGTCGTAACAGCTATTGTTTTATTATTAATATCTAATAATACATATTCGCAAGAAAATGAACTGTCTGTCTTTGCGGGGTATCGTGTAGGTGACGATTTTGAAGACATCAATACAGGGGCAACGGTAAAGATTGATGAGGGAAGTTCCTATACTGTAGTGTTTGATAATTATTTAGATGAGTATTCTGCAATAGAGGTGCTATATAGCTATCAACCAGGTAATTTAAAATCAGGCGGTACATTTACTGGCAGCAAAATCTTCGATTTAGATATCGAATATCTTCATGTTGGTGGAATACGATTTTATCCTGATGGGAAGTTTACAAAATATGTCGTTGGGACTATAGGTGCTACACACATGAGCCCAGGTCATGCTGGATTGGATTCCGAGACTCGATTATCTTTAGGGCTTGGTGGTGGCATGAAAATACCATTTACTAAAAAATTAGCTATGCGCATTGAAGGACGAGGATATGGCACGTTATTTAATAGTGACAGTGCAGTATTTTGTTCAAATGGTGGCTGTAGCGTGTACGTCGCAGGTAGTGGGTTCTGGCAATTTGAAGTGAGCGCTGGGTTAAGCCTGAAGTTCTAGAAATAAACGGAAAAGGGATGCTACCCTGTTCGAGGGTGAGGTGTTGATGAACTCGATGAGTCAGCTGAATAGCGACTACCAGCGGTAGCTGTATTGCATACCCAGTGCGGGTACCTGGGTGAGGCGATAACGGTTGTCCAGTGAGAGATCAAGTTCGCTGCTGCGGTAGGCGGGCATCGCAATGACGGGTGACAGCTGTGCGCTGCTTTCATCATCCCCAAACCATTGACTGGTCTTGGCATTCATGGTGCCGAGTGGATCAGTCAGTCCCATAATCCAGCTGTCGGACCAGCGTTTTTCGCCACCATTGGCGAGGCGTGCCCGGATTTGTTTGCGCAGCTTCATGAAGTACATGCCGAGAAATGATCCTGCTACCGGTGTCACGATGATGTCCTGTAGTGACGGCTCTTCAAAAAACGCCTCGAAGCCGAATTCGAATGAGGCGGAGAGGGCTGCCGAATACCAGAAGGCGGCGTTTTCATCGTAGCCACGCTCGCGTGCTCGCACATAATAGGCGCTGCCCCAGTAGGGGTGCAGGATGTAGTTGATGTCCCACTGGTCGCTGTCCCATACTGAATGGCGGATATTGTTTTTGTATTTATCGAAACTGAATTCGTCTTTTTGTTCGTCTGACCACCCAGAAAAGCTTTGTGGCGAGATGTAGAGCAGGCCAACGATGGCCACTTGATAGGCGAAGAAATATTTTGTGTCTTTTATCAGACCAGCCTTGTCGGGTGTATAAGAGGCCGATACGTTGCCATCGTCACTCAGAGAATAGGTGTTCACATCCTGATAGTTGAGCCGGGCGCTTTGTGCAGGCATCGTCAGATCCAGCTCGGAGAGGCTACTCGCAGCGCTCAGCGACCAGTCTGGTGAAATCTCTGCGTCCAACTGGAGTGGAGGCGCAGAGGTCGCGTAACAGGCGGAAGAGAGAATAATCAGTCCAGCCAGATAGCTGGCAAGGCTTAAGCGTTTGAACATATTGAAATACAAAGGATTATCGGGTCTTGCGCTGTATCTGACCTGCAGGCGGCAATACAGGAACTCCAGTTGAATAATTGATGCTGAATGCTACAGCATCGGGCGTGTCTGCTGCAAGGGATTGGGCGTGGCATTGTGCGGTGTGTATCGTTTTAGCTTCTGGGTTGTTGCAGCAGTTTTGCCTTAATTTCAATCAGGTCGATAGGTGCCAGTTTCTCGAATGTCTCTGCGATTAAAATATTCGTTAGTTCGATGATCATTGATGCCCCTTCTGTTCTCATCACTTTACCTCTCATGATATTGGGTTCAGGGCTATTGGGGAGATCGAAAGTTAACGTGATGGTTTCACCTTTATGGCAGCTCATGGCCACGATTTCATTGTCGTCGCAGGTGATTTTAATGGTCTGTTCTGAAAAATCGACAATGGTGCATTGAGTATGTTCAGTGTAGTATTTTGTCTGTATCAAGCCGGGAATCTGTGCCTCAAGCCGTTTTTGTGTACGTTGATCTTTGAGTACTAGCAGGGCTGGGTCTACATTGAGTACGACAACCTGAGTGTCATTATAATAACCGTCCTTGAGTCGAGCATATTTTTTTACCATGGTATCAATCGTTGAGATCTTTCCATCTTTCTCTTTGCCCACTAATGTGATGCTATTCCCTTTTGAAAAACCTCCGCTCTTCCTCAGTCTCTCTTTTCGTTCGTAGTCCAGTTCTGTTTCTCCACGTGTTTCTGGTGGAATAAGCATGGCAAAACTATTGACCTCATCAATTGTCTTTCCATTTAAAATAAGTTTGTTATCGTCTGCTGAGTAGGTGATATCGGCATTCGAGTAGACGGTTTCATTATTAATGAGATAGGCAATGATGATGGTGTTAAGTATCACTTCCTCGCGATATTCCGGGTAATATTTAACGCTGTTGCCAATCGGAAAATAAGGCATCATTTTGCACAGCTTACTGCTATCCAGAACGACTCGAAGATCCGAGTCGTTCATGGCGTCAGGGGTTTTCTTGGTGTATATTTTAAATATATTCCACATGCTATGTTTTGGTTGCTGGATGTGCCTATATAGTGCTAATAATCGGCAATTGTTAGTAAAACTATAACTAATCAGCAGCGGACTCTGTTCGTTGGATTTGTGTGCTTTTGTGAGAAATCAGTTTGCAGACGGTGCTTTCGATGGCTTAGGCATGTAGCTATATTTTTTCGACTAATCAGGGGGTTATTAAAATGATGACCCTGGCTGTTTCATGAACTCAATTTCTTCTTTGGTGCTCGGTCGTTTAAGAATTTCATTACGATGTGGGTAACGCCCAAAGCGGTCGATGATCGCCTTGTGTTTGAGTTCGAATGCCAGGTTGGATTCCATGCCGGACTGAGTAAACAGTGTGACGGCTATCTCGTGGATCGCAGCTGATTCGCTATGCATGTACGGCATGTAGAGAAAGGCCCTTTGCGAGGGGGCGAGTGATTGGTCGGCTTGCTGCGCAATTGCTTCCTGAGCAAGCACGAGTGCTGTTGCATCGCAGGCGAAGGTGAGCGCTTGATCGCGGTAGATGTTACGGGAAAATTGATCGAGTACGATGATCTCGGCAAGCCTGCCGAGAGGTACTTCACGCCACCCGTGACACTCACCCTGACTGGCAGCTGCATGGATTTCACCAAAGCGTTGTCGGATCTCAGCATCAAACGTTTCATCTTTGATCCACCACGATTTTGGCTCGATCTCATTAAACCAGAAATCGATGACTGTCTGATATTGCATCATCATTAATCCAGTTTGCCGTGGATTGCATCGTGCAGCAGTGCGGCATATTGCGGCTGTGTAAACTGGATTGGATTTCCTGCGGCAGAGGGGTCATGCACTGCCTGGGTGGCGATTTCCTCGATATGGCTGCCATCAATGCCGATGCTGTGAAGATCATTTGGGATGCCGATGTGGTGACGCAGCGTTATGATGTATGACAACACGGCATCGAAATCACCGCCATCCAGTTCAAGATAACGGGCGAGGTGCTGCATTTTTCGATTGATCGCCGCACGATTTTTGAGCAAAACATAGGGCATCAGAATCGCGTTGAGCAGGCCGTGATGGGCGTCGTAGATCGCGCCGAGTGGGTGGGCCAGGGCGTGCATCGCACCGAGTCCTTTCTGGAAGGCAGTGGCCCCCATGGTGGAGGCGATCATCATCTGGCTGCGTGCTTCAAGATTATTGGGTTGCTCGCAGGCGATGATGAGCCACTCCTTGATCAGGCGTATCCCTTCCAGCGCGATACCTTCTGCCATCGGGTGAAATCCAGGCGAACAATAGGCCTCAAGGTTATGTGAGAGAGCATCCATGCCGGTGGCAGCGGTAATGTTGGTGGGCAGGCCGACGGTGAGTTGCGGGTCTGCAATGACGATGCCGGGCAACATCTTTGGATGAAAAATGATTTTTTTGCTATGTGTCTTTTCGTTCACGATCAGTGAGGCCCTTCCAACTTCTGAGCCAGTGCCAGAGGTAGTAGGTATTGCGATGATGGGCGCAATGCCAGTGCTATCGACGCGCAGCCAGTTATCGCCGACATCCTCGAAGTCCCACATCGGGCGCTGTTGTCCTGCCATCAATGCGATCGCTTTAGCGGCATCCAGTGCACTGCCACCCCCCAGCGCTATTACACCGTCGTGGCCATCGTCCCGATAGTGTTTAACACCCGCTTCGATGTTCGTTCCATTCGGGTTTGGTTTGATATCAAAAAAGAGGCCGGTGGCGATGCCCCTGTTTTGATTATGGGCGATCGTCTGACTCACCATCGGTAATTGGCTCAGCCCTTTATCGGTCACCAGTAGCGGGCGTTGTATGCCGAGTGCTTTACATGCGCTGGGTAGCTCCTCAATGCGGCCGCAACCGAACCAGATGGCGGTGGGGTAATTCCAGTTGCCGCGGAGCGTGTGGCTGATGTCAGTCATGATCTTGTTCTATTTTTGCAGGTGAAATGATTTTGGTTGAGTGAGCCGCTCATAGGCGAGTGCTGAAAGTGTGCACCCTTTGCCGGAGTTTTTCACGCCACTCCATGGCAGCGCAGGATCTAAGTAGTCGCAGCGGTTCATGAAACAGGTCCCTGTCTGTAATTGTGTGCCGAGTGTCAGTGCGGCGTCACTGTCTGCTGTCCAGATCGATGCACTTAAGCCGTAGGGTGAGTCGTTCATCAATTCAACGGCCTGTTCATCGGAGTCCACCTGCATGATGCCGACGACAGGTCCAAAGCTTTCATCGCGCATCACTGCCATCGAATGATCGACATTCAGCAGCACCTGCGGCGCGAGATAAGGGCTGCCGACACAACTTGCGTGGAATGCCTTTTCATCAATCGTGGCAGTAGCCCCTTGTTTGACGGCATCATTGATCTGGTTGCGCACCCGCGTTGCAGCAGTGGTATTGACCATTGGGCCAAGTGTGGTGTCAGGATGGAGTGGGTCTCCGAGGCGATATTCTCGAGTCAGTTCGATAAAGCCGTCACAAAATGAGCGGTACTGATCTTTATGCACATAGATCCGCTCAATGCCGCAGCAGGATTGGCCGGCGTTGAAGAATGCGCCGTCGACTAGCCCTTCGATGGCGTGTTCGGTATTGGCATCACTGCGCACGTAGGCGGGGTCTTTGCCACCCAGTTCGAGGCCAATGTCAATGAAGCGACCGACTGCGGCGGCTTCGATCTCATGTCCGCCCTGGGTGGAGCCGGTAAAGGCGACATAGTTGATGGCATCATGCTGAATTAGTTTTGTGGTGGTCGCATGGTCGATAAATAGATATTGGAAAAGGCCAGAGGGGAGTCCTGCTGTGGCGAAGGCATCGAAGAGGCGTTCAGCGGTTAATGGTGTTTGCGAAGCGGGTTTCATGATCACGCTATTGCCCGCCATCAATGCCGGGATGATGGAGTTGACGGCAGTCAAATAGGGGTAGTTCCACGGCACGATCGATAGCACGATACCGTGCGGTGTGTGGCGGATGAGTCGGGTAGCTTCGGCAGATTGCTCGATCTCAATATCGGCCAATTTGGATGCCGCGATGTTGATCATATGACGCGCGCGTTCGGCAAAGCCTTTGATTTCACCGGGGGTATAGCGCAGAGGCCGCCCCATCTGCCAGCTGAGTTCTTCAGCGCTGCGCGCCTCTCTCGCTAGTTGCGCGCTGACGGCCTTTAGACAGATTGATGTGCGCGCTTCGATGGGTATGTTCTGCCATATCGCCTGCGCCGTAGCAGAGGCTTTCAGCGCGTGCTCGATCTCATCGTTTGTGGCATAAGGACGCTCTGCATAGCAGCGGTTGTTGATGGGTGAGATGACCTTAAAAGTCTGCATCAGATGATCTCGAAGTAACGGTCCATTTCCCAGTCGGTGATGTGTTTACGGAACTCGCGTTCCTCCCACTCGCGACTGGCTGCGTAGTGGTCAACAAAACTGTCTCCAAAGTACTGGCGCGCCATCGTCGAACCCTTGAGTCTTTGTGCCGCTTCCCACAGGGTGGTGGCGAGCTGGCGTTCAGCAGGGAAGCTTTGTTCATAGGCGTTACCGCTCACCTTTTCATCTGGCTCAAGGTGCTGTTCGATGCCCGCGAGACCGGAGGCGAGTGCGGCGGCAAGAATGATGTAAGGGTTTGCATCGGCGGCGGCCACCCGGTATTCAATGCGCTGTGCATTGGCACTACCGGAAATTACGCGTAGTGCACAGGTGCGGTTTTCAACCCCCCAGGTGGCGACGGTCGGCGCCCAGAAGCCGGGGATAAGGCGTGTATATGAGTTGATCGTGGGTGCGAGCATCGCCAGTAGTTCTGGCATAAACTGCTGTTGCCCGGCAACGAAATGTCGCATGGTATCGCTCATGTGGTCAGCTTGGTCGGCATCATAAAAGAGGGGTGCGCCATTACTATCATCGAGTGAGATATGAATGTGACCGCTTTGCCCCGGCCATTGCGGTGACCACTTGGCCATGAAGGTCGCCATCAGCCCTGCGCGTTGTGCAACAATCTTGGTGAAGGTCTTGAAGAGTGCGGCCTTGTCGGCAGATTCGAGCGCCTTGTCATAGGTGATCGCTGCTTCCATTACCCCGGGGCCGGTTTCTTCATGGAGGCCTTCGATGGGAAAGTCCATCGCCTCACCAAGGTCGAGGATCTGTTGATAGATCTCGGCGTCGACGCTGTTGCGTAGCACCGAATAGCCAAAGTAGTCTGGAGCCAATGGAGTGAGATCGCGATACTGCTTTTTGCGAACCGATTCACGTGTCTCATCGAAGATGAAGAACTCGTACTCAAAGCCAGCATTGGGAAAAAGCCCCATTTTTTTGGCTTTTTCGATCGTGCGTTGTAGCAGGCTACGAGGGCAGAGTTCGGCGGCGCTGTCGGTGAACTCACAGAGGAAGAAAAGGGTGTCTTCTTCAAATGGGATGTCACGACACGATTCAGGAATGATGCGAACCGGCGCGTCGGGGTAGCCAGTGTGCCAGCCGGTGTATTTGACATTATCGTAGAGCTGGTCCTTGCTGTCCCAGCCCAGCACGACATCACAGAAGCCGAAGCCTTTATCGAGCGCGGAAAAGAACTTGTCACGCGAGATGTATTTACCACGCAGTACCCCGTCGACATCGAACAGGCCTACCTTGATGTGTCGGATGTTGCGTTTGTTGACGATGTTTTTCGCATCGGCAACACTCTTAACCTCTCTTGCATGCATGGAGGGCACCTTTTCCTCTTGTCGTGAAGGCTTGCCTATCGCAAGTTAACTGTCCATTATAGGTATCAGATGGCTATAAAGTATCGAATAAGGGCGTGCAATACAAATACTCTATAGTAAGTTTGGCGATGATGGTAGTGAAGGGTGTGAGTGGATGAAGATCGGGATTTTGCAGTGTGATTCAGTGCGGGCACAGTTTCAGGTCAGGCATGGTGATTATCCTGTGATGATAGAAGCGCTGTTCCGTCAGGTATCGCCAGTGGTCACTTTTAAAACCTATGATGTTACCGAGGGACGCTATCCCAGTAACATCGATGAATGTAATGCTTATATCACTACCGGTAGTAAGGCGAGCGTCTATGACGATGAGGAGTGGATTACGCGGTTACAGGCATTTATTATCAGATTACGGCGGGAAGAAAAAAAGTTGCTTGCCATCTGTTTTGGACATCAACTGGTGGCGCAGGCCTTTGGTGGTAAGGTAGTGAAGTCAACCAAAGGCTGGGGCGTTGGTGTCCATACGATACAGGTCGCGCTAACGAAACCGTGGATGGAGCCACCGCTGACGACATGCAATGTATTGGTGAGTCATCAGGACCAGGTCGCAAAATTACCCGTTGGCGCAGCGTTAATCGCAGAGAGCCCTTTTTGTCCCCATGCGATGTTTCAGTTAGATGACGCTATTCTTGCGATTCAGGGACACCCAGAGTTCACCAAGGCTTATGCTAGTGATTTGATGGGCTTTCGTCGCGATCTGCTGGGTGAGCCTCTCTATAAAGCGGGTATTGAGTCATTAAAAAATATGACCGATGAGGTGACGATAGCGCACTGGATGATGGCCTTCATTACCACCGGTCAGTCAGATATTGTGGAAAGTTGAATGGCGATATTTAAAAAGCATTACTCGATCGTGCTGGTGTTTGTATTGAGCCTTTTTGCGCTGCTGGCCTTTGTGCCATTTGGCAGCGGTGCTAATCCCCTTGCGATTGGAATGACAATGGATGCAGGACATGCTTTTGCCTTTATCCTGTTGAGCGGACTCCTCTATCTTGCCTTTGAGCAGCATGGAAAATGGAGGGCGGTGATGACCTCTGTCATTATTTCAGTCCTGCTCATGGCAGTTGTTGAGCTGGTGCAACCTTATGTCGGCAGAACTGCATCGCTGGCGGATATGCAGACTGGCCTGCTAGGAGTGTTGATCGCCGTCAGTGGCATGATTGTGTGGCGTAACTTGCATCGTTGGCAGCTGAGGGTGGCACATATCGCATTGGTCGTAATGATATTAGGCTGGACTGTGTTACCCGCATGGAATGAATGGCGCTCGTTGTGGTTACGTGAGCAACAGTTTCCGTTGTTGGGAGATTTTGAGCATACGCTAGAGCAACGGCTGTGGAAGCCGACGGGTGTGGCACATGGGCGGCGTACTCAGGCAGCGTTTTCAGATAAACATGCTGTTTCTGGGGTGAATTCTCTAAAGGTTGAAACGATTAATGGTAGCTGGAGTGGGGTGCGTTATGCCGCTGGCGATCAGAACTGGCAAGGCTATCAAGCCTTATCGATTACGCTTTATAATCCGGGTGCTGACTTTAATATGAATATTCGTATTGATGATGGTGTGAGCGTTTCTCCCAGGTATAGTGAAAGATACAATGGCCATTTTCAAATTCGAAAAGGTCAGAACACACTGTTAATTCCTCTAACGGAAATCGCTGCTGGCCCGAAGGGGCGTTTACTTAAGCTGGATAGGATTAGAAAGATGATTCTCTTTCTTAATAAAAATGAGCAGCCTCAATCGTTTTATCTGGATAATGTTCATCTTGTGCCATAAATCGGATTTAAAGTAACCCAAAGTGACCGCCGACCAGTAGGATTGTAACGATAGTGGCGGCGGTGAGGAGCGCTGTAGACAAGAGGCTGTTTTCCTTGCGGATCTTCCAGCCGAAATAAAAGAGCATCGCGGCAATCAGGTATAAAACGGCGTAACCACGGTTCATGAGCGTATCCGGTTGTTATTCTGCCGGTATTATAGCGCGACTTTGTGCTGTTTTATCAAACTAAAGTGGGTCAATAATCGATTATTATCCCCCTTTTTTAATCGCCTTATGAATAAGGTGAGGTGGAAGTGTGATATTGGCTTTGTCGAGTAGCTTTGTATTTACAAAGATGTTCCATCTGCGATTGGCCACAATTGGAATGCTGTTCGGTGTGGCACCATCAAGAATGTCTAGTGCCACAGCTGCAGCCCATTCGCCCTGTTCTTCGGGAAGTTTGGTCATAGCGAACATGGTGTAGGGCATCATCCAGTCGTAATTGGTGACAGAGAAAACGGTTGAGTATTCCTGAGCGATACGCTTTCCTTGCTGTTCATCCCAGTCATTGATGCCACTATTGTTGTTTAGAATAATAAAATCAATATCTTCAGATTGGGCTGAAATAAACTCTTTTTTCCACTCTGCCATGGTCCTGGCAAATACCCCTTTAAGGGTGATGCCTTCTCTCTCGTATATCTTACGATAGCGTTCGTAGTCTTTATGTTCTGTTAGCACATCGGCAGAGAGATAAATACCAGAGGAGACCGATTGTGAAACAGCTTTAATCTCTTTCAGCAGTGGCCGAATGGGGGCTACTTCAATCATGCCGGTGGCGTTTTTATAGGGATAACCATAGGGTTCTACAGTCCAGTTGATGCCGCAGAACACAAAGGGTAGCGCTGCATCTTTATAGAACGGCATGACCAGGTATTTTGAGGCATTATCATCGCTGACTATGACGATGTCAGGTTTTGTTTTCTCGATATATGCCCTGGCTGCAAGGGCCGATTTTTTATAGAATTCATCGCCTTTGTTACGTTTGGTATCCATGAAATACTTGTCAACCTTGCACTTGCCATCTAATACGCTGTCAACGCCTCTTTCAATGCCGTCATTCCATTCGTAACCTTGATGGTATGAGGCGATGTAGAGGCAGGTGTTCGACGCATTTGCACTTTGGGTAAACATGGCTGTGAAAAGACAAAGAACAGCACAGATGGTTGTGTTTGATGAAACAATTTTTTGAATTGAATTAATAGTATTCAGCATCAGGCTCGTCACTTTTTCAAGGTCTTTATTCTTAGTTTATCGGTATGTTTTATGATCTATGAAAAATTGGGAGCATATAAATAGTGGTCTTAACTTGTTGTTTTTTGATGAGGCTATCAGCGCACTCATCATAACCAATTGGCTATTTCTGATGAGATCATGCGACATTGGCATCGGAATTATCATCGGATTCAATGTCTATGGGTAACCAGATATGAAACTTGGTGCCCTTGTTCGGTTCACTCTCGACAGAAATTGTTCCTTTATGTTTCTGGATAATATTGTAGGAGAGCGACAAGCCGAGCCCGGTGCCCGATCCTACTGGCTTGGTTGTAAAGAATGGCTCGAAGATTCGAGGAAGTTTTTCCTGCGAAATACCTGAGCCAGTGTCTTCAACTTCGATCCAGACACCATGATCTTTGGCGCCTGTGGATATGGTAATGGTGCCGCGTGTTTCAATGGCGTGAGCAGCATTAACCAGCAGGTTCATGAATACCTGATTAATTTGAGATGAAAGGCATTTGATTTCAGGAATTTTTCCGTAGTTCTTTATCACTTCTGCTTTGTACTTGATTTCGTTATTGACCACATTCAGGGTGCTATCGAGTCCCTTATGTAAGTCAGCATGCTGCCATTCGCTTTCATCCACATGTGAGAAATCCTTGAGGTCCTGAACTATTTTCTTGACTCTATCCAGTCCTTCCTTGGATTCCTTTAGAAGATCGCCCAGGTCTTCCCTAAGATAATCAAGATCAACTGATTTTTTAGCCTGCGTAAGCGCTTCAATAAGTTCATTGTTTTGATCAAGTGCGGGCTCACATGTCTCGTATGCTGACAGTATTTGCAGAAGTTCGTTTATATAGCCTTCCAGCGCAGAGACATTTGAGTTTACATAGCCCACGGGGTTATTGATTTCATGCGCGACCCCTGCTGCCAGCTGCCCAACGGCGGCCATTTTTTCTGATTGCAATAACTGATTCTGCGCCTCTTCCAGTTTCGTATTTATTTCCGCAAGCTTATTGCGCTGCTTCATCAACGAACCTGATGCTCGCAACAGCTTTTTCTGATATACCGCAGTGTTAGTGGAATCAAATACGGAAAGACAGACGTGTGTGACAGCGCCTGTTTCATCGATCATGGGTGAAAAAGTGCAATCCTGCTGCATCCATTTGTCATCACCAATTACTGAGTGGGGATTAGCGAACTGGAATAGGTGGGGGCGATATTCCCAGGAGGTGAAGGCATGGTTCTTTAATAGAAATACACTCTGAATCTTTTTTTTGAGACCAGTACCTTTTAGTTCTGGGAACTGTTCAAATAGATTTTTTCCTTTAATCTCGCCTTCCGAAACACCGCTATGAATCTGCATGAAGCGATTCCAGAGCACTATATTGTGGTTGGCGTCGAGTATCACCATGCCAGCATTAATCTGGCTGACCGCCATCTTTACTAGCCGTGAAAGTTCTTCATCCATGGCGCTTATAGCTCGTCGAGCATATGATCCAGCTTATCCATCAAAGGCGGAAAGCTGTCTTCTGAGAGGAAGAGCAGCATATTGCTAGTGAAATCATATTGCTCAAGTGTTAAACAAATCTCCATGATCATGGCATAGCGCCATTGGATTGATTCTGGCTTGAAAAATTCTTCAATGGTAGTATCTTTAGTGATGATGGTTGGAGCGGTGTAGCTGAGCGAGATCTCTAACTGGGAAGCAACGCCATTTAGACAGGCACCGACCAGGATACTGCAAACATCCAGCAACATCTCACGTTCATTGCCGAATGTCACTTCGCCCTCATAACCCATCAGACTCGCAAGCTCATTAACACCACTGTTATTGAACAAAGCAATGCCTTCACCTCGGAGTTGTCCTGAAAATGGTTGACGCAGGATGGTCATCTTCTCCACGTAGGCATCGTTTTTAGAAAGGACTTGATTGAGCTCGGTGACATCGCACAAATGAAACTTGGGGATTGAAAGCTCAACAAATGTACCAAACAGTTTGGCTAGTGAATCACCCGCCTGTCCCATGGCAATATTGACCACTTCCTGGAGTGCATCCCTGCGATCCTCATTAAACTGGTCTTTGAGCCGAGTCATAGCAATCCCAGCTCTTGAACCACTTTTCTAATATCCCCTGGCCCCATCGGCTTCTGGATAAAGGCGCGAGCGCCCAGACCGATCGCTCGTTCATAGGCCTCTGTCTGCACATCAGCACTGATCACAATTACCGGTACTTTATTCTCTTCTTTTTGAAGTGCGGCCAGTACGCCAAAGCCATCCAGCTCGGGCATGGTTAAATCTAGAAATATTACATCTGGGGATTTGTCATGGACAATATCAAGTGCTTCCAGGCCGTTGCTGGCCTGATGAACAGGGGAGTCCCACTCTTCTGGCAAGGCCCTGATGACAAGTTTACGTGACATCTTAGAGTCATCAACAACAAGTATAGATTTGATCATATTATTCACCGCTCTGACGCTATTAATCTAAATTTAAAATTTATGTTAGCAGGCAGGCAAGAGCTGGACAATGTGATTAGCAAACACTTCCCTGGCTAGCCTTTCAATCACCTCACATTTTATGGTGAGGTGTGCTTAATTCTATCGGCAGTTTTGTCTACAACTTCAGTAGGGCAGTTAGGCTGGAGTTTGATACGGTCTGGCATTGATGGGTGTGCGAGGCAAAATTATAGATTCAGCTTGTTAGTGCCGCCATTGGGTTGATTTTGAACAATATCTGATGCTGTTATTTGAAAACCAGGGTGTTTTATAAGGTTGATGTTGGCGCAACCCTGATAGTCAATGCGGCTGTACTACTTTGCCATTGAGGGCGCGGGGATGGCATCTTCGGTTGCTGTAGGCGATGCCACTTGTGCTGCTTTCTTTTGCACGCGCTGATCTATCACATTTTTCAATGCAATTAACAGTCCCAATCCAATAAAGGCACCCGGTGGCAGGATGGCGAGCAGAAAACCGTTGTAATCATCGATCAGGGTGACGGTCATCCATTCACCAGCTTCACCAAACATCAGGTGGGCCTGTGCAAACAGAGTGCCCATTCCGAGTGCTTCACGTATGGCACCGAGCAGGATAAGAATGGCGGAAAACCCAACGCCCATCATCAGTCCATCAATAAAAGACGGGACGACGGCATTCTTTGAGGCAAATGCCTCAGCGCGACCGAGGATTGCGCAGTTAGTGACGATCAACGGAATAAAGATACCGAGTATTTTATACAGATCATGAAAGTAGGCATTCATGGCTAACTCGATCGCGGTGACAAAGGAGGCGATGATCAGCACGAAGACGGGAATACGAATCTCCGGGCGCACCGAATGACGGATCAATGATACGGTAATGTTAGATAGCACCAGTGTCAGCGTGGTGGCGATGCCGAGGCCAATGCCGTTGATGGTGGTGGTAGTGATCGCAAGGAGCGGACAGAGTCCGAGGACCTGCACTAGCGCAACATTATTTTTCCACAGGCCGTTGTGGGTTAGTTCGTTGTAATTGCTATTGGCCATTGGCTTTCGATGCCCTTTTTGGTGTTGGTGCTTTCTTCGGTGTAGTAAAGAGTTTGTCGCGATTCAGTTCAAAATAGACCAGTGCATGGTGAACTGCTTTGACCACGGCTCGCGGTGTGATCGTCGCGCCGGTGAACTGGTCAAAAATACCGCCATCTTTCTGTACGCGCCAGCCGAGCTCATCGGGTGACTTTAGCGAAAGCTCGTTGAAACTGGTGATCCAGTCTGAGCGTTCGATCTCAATCGCATCACCGAGGCCCGGTGTCTCGCGGTGCTTAATGACGCGTACACCGCTAATGGTACCATTATAGCGGATGGCTACCAGTAGTTTGATCGTACCGCTATAGCCGTCCGGTGCGATGGCGGAGATCACTGCCGCGACGGGAACCCCTTTTTGCCGAGCCAGGTAGACCGTGCTCGGTTTTTTATTGCCCAATAGCGCCTTTGAGGTCACCGTGACGGTGTCATTGGCAATGTCGTTGTCATGATTTTCGGGAGGGATCAAGGTATTGAGACTCTTCAGCAGTGCCTGATTTTCATTTTCTTTGATCAGTTCTTCGGTGTTATCGAAGGTAAGCGCGACCATCAATGTGCCGACGATCGCAAACACGCCCAGTAACAGCGATGTTGTCAGCATATGTTTTAGCACCATCGTACAGCGCCTTATTTCTTGTGTCCGAAGACGCTGGACTTGAAGTAGTGGTCGATCAGCGGCGCGCACATATTCATCAGGAGTACCGCGAAGGCCACCGCATCAGGGTAGCCCCCCCAGGTGCGAATAATGTAGGTGAAGAGACCAATGCCGCAGCCGTAGATAATCTTGCCGCGATTCGAGGAGGCGGCAGTGACCGGGTCGGTCGCGATGAAGAACGCGCCCAGCATCGCCGCGCCACTGAAGAGGTGAAACATCGGCGTGGCGAAGTGCGCTGGATCGATCAGGTAAAAGAGCGCTGATATCGCCAGTAGTGAACCGAGCATTGCCACCGGGATGTGCCAGCTGATCACTTTAGTGTAGATCAGCCATAGCCCACCCAGCAGGAAACCGCCACCGATCCACTCCCAGCCTTTGCCACCGATGGCGCCAAAGATTGGAATGACGCTGAGGACGCGACTGGCCTCTGCATCAAGCCCGAGTTGTGCGCGTACTTCGTCAACGGTGTTGCCGAGCGCAAGGTGGGTCTTTAACGAGTCGAGCGGTGTTGCCTCGGTCAAGGCGTCAAAGCTGATGCCGTCTGGGAGTGTGCTGAAGAGGATGAACATTGCGGTGTCGATAAAGCCGAGGCTGCTATCGGCCAGCTCATTGGGTGGAATCCAGCTGGTCATCTCGCGTGGGAACGATATCAGCAGCATGACGTATCCGACCATCGCAGGGTTGAATGGATTGTACCCGAGGCCGCCGTATAGCTGCTTGGCGATGATGATGGCAAAGGCGACACCGATGACCGTGATCCACCATGGTGACAGGGGCGGCAGCGTCAGTGCGATCAGTACCGCAGTGAGCACCGCGCTGCCATCGCTTAAAAAAGGCAGTACCGGACGTTGGCGTAATTTGAGTATCAGCGCTTCACAACTGAGGGCGGTGACCACTGCGATGCAGATATTGACCACCACGCCCCAGCCAAAAAACCACACATAAGCGGCGATGCCTGGAATCAGCGCGAGGATCACCAGCATCATCACTCGAGTGATCGAGGTGGGGGCGAGCTGATGGGGGGAGGTGGGCGCGTTAAAGGGCATCGTTTCGTCTATTTGTTAGCACTGTATGGCAAGTGCATTATTGTGACTGCTCATGGTCTTTATGGGTAGCTGTATCTGCTGATGAGTCGCTATCGCTTGTCGGTGTTGATGCTTGGGTTGATGCTGCTGCTGGCGTCGGGCTATTGGCAGCGACAGGCGCATCCGTCTTAGGCGCAGCATCCTTTTTCTTTGCCTGCACGCGCGCGAGGGCTGCCTGAATCTCTGTTTTACGGGCCGCTTCGGCGCTGTCGCGCTGCGCCATCGCTTCCTGTCGCATTTTATCGGCCATCTGTGCGCCATCGACGGGTGGCGGTTTAGCAGTATCGGTTTTCGGACGAGGCGCTTTCTTTTTTGCGCGTTTCGCTTCGCGCTCCCGCTTTTCACGCTCGATGCGCATCAGTCGGAACTCGTGTCGCTCACGTGCCTGGTCTGATTTTTTATGCTCCTGCTCCTGGGTCCAGATCGCCCCTTTGGCGAAGCGGTAATACTGCACCAGTGGAATGTTACTGGGGCAGACATAAGAGCAGCAGCCGCATTCGATGCAATCGAATAGATCGTATTCCTGCACCTTGTCGAGCTCTTTGGCGCGCGCGTGCCAATAGAGCTGCTGCGGCAGTAGCTTGACTGGGCAGACATCGGCACACGCCCCGCAGCGAATGCACGGCATCGCCGGACGATCCAGCCCCAGCTCTTCACGGGTCGCAGCGATGATGCAGTTAGTGGTCTTGATGACAGGCAGATTGATCTCATGCAGTGCAAAGCCCATCATCGGCCCGCCCATGACGAGGCGTTCGATCTGGTCAAATTCAGCGCCGCACTGCTGCAGTAGTTCGTCCATCGGGGTGCCGATGAGTACTTCGAGATTACGTGGCTGTTTGACCGCTTGTCCGGTAATCGTCACCATGCGTGAGATAAGCGGCTGGCCGAGATGGATGGCACGATAGATCGCCGCAGCGGTCGCCACATTGTGACACACCACGCCGATGTGGAGCGCGAGGCCATTGCTTGGCACCTCTTTGCCGGTGATCACCTGTACCAGCTGTTTTTCACTGCCCTGCGGGTAGCGCGTCGGCACCAGCGCAACACGCAGCCCGGCGATCCCGGCGGCCGCCTTGCAGATGCTTTCATAGGCCTCTGGTTTGTTGTCTTCGATCGCGATAACGCACTCTTCCGCCTGTAGTGCATGACGCATGATGTGGACGCCTTCAATGATTGAGTGGGCATCTTCACGCATCAACATGTCGTCGCAGGTGATATAGGGTTCGCACTCAACTCCGTTGAGGATCAGGGTCTTGATCTTCTTTTGCGAGCCAGGATTGAGTTTGATGAATGATGGAAAACCTGCGCCGCCGAGTCCAACGATCCCCGCTTCGCGGATGATATTACGCAGGTGGCTGGGATTTTTTTCGCTGTAATCCTGATCTGGGGTGTATTCGACCCATGCATCGCGGCCATCGGGTTCGATCACAATCGCCAGTGCGCTGAGGCCTGATGGGTGGGGGATGGGGTGTTCGCTGATATCGATGATCTTGCCAGACGTGGGGGCGTGTACCGGCGCGCTAACATAACCGTTGGCATTCGCGATCTTTTGCCCTTTTAGTACAGTGTCTCCGATCTCGACGATGGGTTCCGCCGCTTCACCGATATGCTGATGCAGCGGCAGAACCAGCTTTTTGGGTAGCTGCGCTAATGCCGACGGCTCCGTGGTGGATTGCAGTTTGTTCTGTTCCGGGTGGATGCCGCCATGGAAGTCCCACAGTTTTACCGGGGCCATGCTCATGCGGAGGCCTCCAGCGGATTATCTGGTGTCGATTTTTGTGCGATCGGCTTTTCAGGATAAGGCCATTTCCACGTCAACATATCCTGTTTGATCTCGACCATCTCGATGCAGTCTACTGGGCAGGGCGGTAGGCACAGATCACAGCCGGTGCATTCGGATTCAATGATGGTGTGCATCTGTTTCGCTGCGCCAAGGATCGCATCCACCGGGCACGCCTGAATACAGAGCGTACAGCCGATGCAGGTCTGCTCATCGATGAAGGCGACAGTCTTCGGCTTGATCGCACCATTTTCCGGATTGAGCGGCAGCGGCTCACGGTCGAGCAGGTCGGCCAGCGCGATGATGGTGACTTCACCACCGGGGGGGCACTGGTTGATTTCGGCCCCTTCGTTGGCAATCGCCTCTGCATACGGGCGGCAGCCGGGGTAGCCGCACTGGCCGCACTGCGTCTGGGGTAGTTGTGCATCGATCTGTTCGACCAGCGGGTCTCCCTCGACCTTGAAGCGTACCGCAGCAAAACCGAGGATCAGCCCAAAGACCAGCGACAGCGCGCTCAATACTAAAATTGCCGTCAGCATATTAGACTTTTACCAGCCCCGAGAATCCCATGAAGGCGAGTGACATCAGCCCAGCCGTAATCAGGCCGATGGCAGGCCCCTGAAAGACGACCGGCACGTCGGCGGCGGCGAGGCGTTCGCGCATCGCAGCAAACAGGATCAGCACGATTGAAAAACCGACTGCTGCACCAAAGCCGTAGATCGCTGATTGCAGGAAGTTCAGCTCCTGCTGAATGTTGAGCAGGGCAACCCCGAGTACCGCACAGTTGGTGGTGATCAGCGGCAGGAAGATGCCGAGCACTTTGTGCAGTAGCGGACTGGTTTTTTGAATCACCATCTCAGTGAACTGTACTACGACCGCAATCACCAGGATGAAGGTGATGGTACGCAGGTATTCAATATCGTAGTACGCCAGCAGGTAGCGGTTGGCGAGGTAACTGCAAACCGATGACAACGTTAGCACGAAGGTGGTCGCCAGCGCCATGCCGATGGCCGTTTCAAGTTTGCGCGACACCCCCATGAAGGGGCACAGACCAAGGAATTTGACCAGTACAAAATTGTTGACCAGCACGGTGCTGAGAAGGATGAGGGCTAATTCGGTCATGTGCTCTATATCGTTGTTTTATACCGCATTATTTAATCGTTCACGTGGCGGTGCCAATGTTACTCCGCCAGACTTCCCGCTACAACGTAGAGGGAGTGGGGCTATTTCACCTTCATGCCGGGTTGTGCGCCCTCATGGGGTTCCAGTATCCACAGTTCTTTGCCGCCGGGGCCTGCTGCCAGCACCATCCCTTCCGAGAGGCCAAAGCGCATTTTGCGCGGTGCGAGATTGGCCACCATCACTGTTAACTTGCCTTCCAGTTGTTCTGGTGTATAGGCCGATTTAATTCCGGCAAATACGTTGCGTGTCTGCGTTTCGCCGATATCGAGTGTCAGTTGCAGCAGTTTGTCAGCCCCTTCGACGTGCTGCGCCTTAACGATTCTGGCGATGCGCAGATCGACTTTGGCGAAGTCATCAAACTGGATGGTGTTGTCTGTTTCATCATTTATGGAAGATCCCGCTCCATTCTCGGGGACAGCAAGTCCAGCTCCATTCTTAGATTTAGTCGTTTTTTTCTGTTCGGTCTTACTGTTTTTCTGCTGTGCCTCGCCGTGTCGTGCCGGTGATGGCGCTTGTTGTAATGTGGCAGCACTCGCCTCGATCATCGCATTGATCTGTTTCTGTTCGATGCGTTTCATCAGGTGCTTGTAGGGATTAATGGTGTGGTTGGTCAACAGCTCGTTGACATCCTGCCATTGCAATGGATCGATATTGAGGAACGCCTCGACTTCGCTTGCCAGCTTTGGCAGCACTGGCTTGAGATAGATCGTCAGTACTCGAAAGGCGTTGATGATCGCGCTGCAGACGGTTTGCAGCGCCGCTTCCTGGCCCTCCTGTTTGGCCATCACCCACGGTGCCTTGTCGCTGACATACTCGTTGGCCTGATCGGCCAGCGCCATGATTTCACGCATCGCCTCGCTGAACTGACGTGCCTCAAAAAGATGGGCGATCTGTGCCGACTGTGCCTGAATCGCTGTGACCAGTGTTGCGCCATCGTCATCCAGCGTGGTCGCGAGCTGGCCGTCGAAGCGTTTGCTGATAAAGCCTGCCGAGCGCGAGGCGATGTTGATGTATTTGCCCACCAGATTGCTATTAACACGCGCGGTGAAGTCTTCGAGGTTGAGATCGATGTCCTCGACACGGTCGCTTAGTTTGGCAGCGAAGTAGTAACGCAGGTACTCCGGATTCAGATGTTCGAGATAGGTGCGCGCCATAATAAAGGTGCCGCGTGATTTTGACATCTTCTGTCCATCCACCGTCAGAAAGCCGTGCACGCAGATCTTGGTCGGGGTGCGATAGCCTGCATATTGCAGTGTCGCAGGCCAGAACAGTGCGTGGAAATAGAGGATATCCTTGCCGATAAAATGGTACAACTCGGCGTCGCTGTCGGGCTGCCAGTAGCTATCGAAATCGAGTCCCTCTCTCTCACAGAGATTTTTAAAGCTTGCCATGTAGCCGATTGGCGCATCGAGCCATACATAGAGGAACTTGCCCGGTGCATCGGGGATCTCAAAACCAAAGTAGGGGGCGTCGCGTGAGATGTCCCAGTCGCGCAGGCCAGCCTCAAACCACTCCGCCATCTTATTAGCGGCTTCGCTCTGTAGCGGTGCGTCATCACCATTGCGATTGAGCCACTCTTTTAAAAATGTTTCGCACTCAGCCAGCTGGAAAAAGTGATGCTCCGATTCCCTGGTGATCGGCGTGGCACCCGAAAGCGCAGAGTATGGGTTGATCAGATCTGTCGGTGAATAGGTTGCGCCACACACCTCGCAGGAATCACCGTATTGATCTTCTGCCTTACATTTAGGACAGCCGCCCTTGATAAATCGATCCGACAGGAACATCTCTTTTTCTGGGTCATAAAGCTGCTCAATGGTGCGCTTTGCGATCAGCCCTGCTTTATCGAGTCGGCGGTAGATATCCTGCGATAGCTCGCGGTTCTCGTCAGAGTGAGTCGAGTGGTAGTTATCAAACTCGATCGCAAAATCGCTAAAATCCTGAAAATGCTCGCCGTGGACACGCTCGATCAGCGCCTCAGGGGTGGTTCCTTCCTGTTCAGCGCGCAACATGACCGGCGTGCCGTGGGTGTCATCGGCGCAGACGTAATGGCAGCGGTGGCCGCGCATCTTCTGAAATCGCACCCAAATATCGGTCTGAATATATTCGACCAGGTGGCCAATGTGGATCGAGCCATTGGCGTACGGCAATGCACTGGTGACCAGTATCTTGCGCTTACCTGCGGTTGATCCCGATATTGTATTTGGCGCTGAATTTGACGGCATCGTCCCGAAATCCTGACTTGTTACGATTTTTATTTTGTTATGCGTCAAATCTGCTTAGATCTGCGCGGATTAACCCGGCATTATAGCCCAGGTTGGTGTCTGATGGCACGTTACGATACCGATTCAAGCTGGAAAGTCTAATCCCTTATAAATAGGTAGGCTGATGAGTGTGGAAAATTGAGTTAGAATGCGCGTTTTGTTTTGAGTAGATTTTTAAGGAGTGCGCGTAGAGATGGCTGAAATTTCACAATTGCAGGTGGAGATGGCGATCAAGGGATATCAGTGTCCCTATCTGAAGAGCGATCTGGTGAGCGCCTCAACGGTGAAGGATATCGCCATCGATGGTGGGCGTGTCACGCTCACGGTTGAGCTGGGTTTCCCGGCGGCGGGTTATGTGGAGCCATTGACGCAGGCGTTACGTGATCAGATCGCCGCGATCGACGGTGTCTCGGACGTGGTGATCGAGATCGGCAGCAAGATCATTAGTCACACGGTGCAGCGCGGTATCAAACCGCACAAGAATATTAAGAATATCATCGCGGTTGCCTCCGGTAAGGGCGGTGTGGGTAAATCAACCACGTCGGTCAATCTGGCGCTGGCGCTGGCGGCAGAGGGTGCGCGGGTCGGTATTCTCGATGCCGACATCTATGGGCCGAGTCAGCCTCGCATGTTGGGGGCCAATGCCAAACCACAGACCGAAGATGGCAAGACGATGATGCCGGTGATCTGCCACGATATTCAGTCGATGTCGATTGGTTACATGATCGAAGAGGATAATCCGATGATCTGGCGTGGCCCGATGGTGACGCAGGCGCTGGAACAACTACTCAATGACACCAACTGGGATGATCTCGATTATCTGGTGATCGATCTGCCACCGGGTACCGGTGATGTGCAATTGACACTGGCGCAAAAGATCCCAGTGAGTGCTTCGGTGATCGTGACGACGCCTCAAGATATTGCACTGCTGGACGCGCGCAAGGCGCTGAAGATGTTTGAGAAGGTTGAGGTGCCGGTGCTGGGTGTGATCGAGAACATGAGCACTCATATCTGTTCTCAGTGTGGCCACGAGGAGCATATCTTTGGTGCTGGCGGCGGTGAACGCATGGCTGAAGATTATGGCATTGCGTTGTTGGGTTCGTTGCCACTCGACATCACCATTCGTGAAAATGCCGATGGTGGCAAACCGAGTGTTGTGGCCGATCCTGAAGGCGTGATTGCGCAGAACTATCGTGATATTGCGCGTCGTGTCGCAGCGGGGTTGTCACAGCAGGCGAAGGATTATAGCGCTGCGTTTCCTAATATTGTGGTGCAGAATACCTGAAGAAATACTCGGGAATATTTCTGAAACATACATGCTAAAAAACTGAGAATATAGAGATGAGTATCAAGTCTGATAAGTGGATCCGGCGTATGGCCGAGGATCACGGCATGATCGAGCCTTATGAAGCAGGTCAGGTGAGGGAAAATGAAGGCGGGCGTATCGTCTCGTATGGTACATCGAGCTATGGTTACGATATCCGTTGCTCCGATGAGTTCAAGATTTTCACCAACATTAATTCGGCGATTGTTGACCCCAAAAACTTTGATGAAAATAGCTTTGTCGATGTGAAATCTGATGTCTGTATCATCCCGCCAAACTCATTTGCACTGGCACGTACGGTGGAATATTTCCGCATCCCACGTAGCGTGTTGACGATCTGCCTGGGTAAATCGACCTATGCGCGTTGCGGCATTATTGTTAATGTCACGCCATTCGAGCCTGAATGGGAAGGGCATGTGACGCTGGAGTTTTCCAATACCACTCCACTGCCAGCAAAGATCTATGCCAATGAAGGGGTTGCGCAGGTGCTCTTTTTTGAGTCTGATGAAGTGTGCGAGGTATCTTACAAGGATCGTGGCGGCAAGTATCAGGGGCAACAGGGAGTGACGTTGCCGAAGACTTGAGGTCGTAATGAGGGAGGATGGGCTTGTTTTTTTGGTTAAATGCCTTCTACTTTTTTGATCTCAAGGGTGACGAACTCTTTGTCACTCTTTCCCTGCTTGATGCGTACCGGTAGATAGCGCAGCGACTTGGCAAACCAGATGGTGGTTTTGCGCTTGCTATCTGCGGCGCGCTCACGCTTGATCTTGATCGTTTCGATCTTTCCCATCGGGGTTTTGATGGTTTCTTCGCCCAGTAGCGTAAATCGATACGCTTTCAGTGTACCACCATCGGCGACGGGATAGTCAAACTGAGTGAGTCCTGCTTGCAGGTCGAGCATTAGCTGTAACTGGTAGGAGAGTTTGTCCTGTGTGCCCGGCGAGATTTCCATCTGCCATGGTGCGCCATTGATGGCATTGGTGACGTTCTTATTTGTCCAGTCAAAGTTGAGTTTAACCACGCGTGAGCGTTTGCCACCTTTACGGTCATAGAGATAGTTTTGTGGCTGAATGGTATTACCGTCGAGAATATAGGTGGAACGTTCCGTGATCTTGTCTTTGATAAAGAGCGCGGCAAGCCCAGTGGTTTTAGAGTAAGACTCGAAGGTGATGGCACCATTTTCCTGTACTGTGGTAGTTCTTTTAACCTCGCCAACCTTCATCTTGCCATTGCGCAGCAATTCGTAGTGAGCGGTGAAGGTGGGAATGGTCGGGCTCTCTTCGGCATAGAGAGACGCGCTGGCCAGCAGGCAACACCCGAGGATGGCACCTGGGGCATAGCGCATGAATGTGTTTCCGATGCTCATGAAGATATACTCAGATGCAGCCATATTGAGCCTGATAATCACGGATGCGTGCCAGGGTGTCGGCCTGTTGCGGTTTTTCGCTGAGATAGTCAAGTAGTGTAGTCAGACTGGCGATACTGGTGACCTGAATGCCGTGTTGCTGCTTGATTTCCTGAATAGCGGAGGTGTCACCCTGGCCTCTTTCCTGGCGATCCAGTGCGATCGCGACACCCGCCATCGACGCACCCGCATTGTCGATGATGGCAACGGATTCGCGTACTGAGGTGCCCGCTGAGATGACATCGTCGATCACCAGTACTTTACCCTGTAACGCGGCACCGACGATGATGCCACCTTCACCGTGGCCCTTAGCCTCTTTGCGATTGAAGGCGAATGGGATGTCGCGCTGATACTGTTCCTGTAACGCAATCACGGTAGCGACGGCGAGTGGAATGCCTTTGTATGCGGGACCATATAGCATGTCGAGTTCGACATTATCGGCAACGATGGCGGCGGCATAGTACTGGCCGAGGCGGGAGATCGTCGCGCCAGTATTGAACAGACCACTGTTGAAAAAATAGGGGCTGATTCGGCCTGATTTGAGGGTGAATTCGCCAAAACGGAGTACGCCACTGTCGATTACAAAATCGATAAAATCACGCTGGTAATCCTGCATATTGTTATCCTTACTATGATGATAGTGTTTATTGTAACCATCAGAGGTAGAGGCGGTAAACGATTGTTTGGAGAAATGTTATACCTCCCTCGATTGAGGGAGGTATATAGCTGCTGAGAAGGTGGTGGATATTAATCTGGTGGGCTGCAGTTTTGCAATGTCTTGCGCATTGCCTCAAGTGAGCTTGCTTGCTTTTCAAGTTGAGATAGCTCTTTATTCAATATTTTGATCTGACCTTCCAGGTTGTTTTTTGACGATTTAATCTTGGTCAATGTTTCCATGTATTTGTCAATACTGGTGCGTTTTTCCTGAATCTGAATGACTAATGGATTGATTAGTTCCTTGAGCCATGCATCGGCTTCTCGATTGGCATTGCCAAATGTATTACGTACATGGCTGACAAGTGAGATGAAAAACTTTTTAACCACAAAGCTCTGTTCAGCCATGGTGGATATAGGGCTGTTACGAAATTCCTCTGCCTTGATGGCCAGTTGATCCAGCTCAGAGATGTGAGGCTGAATATTGAATTTGGGAGCTTTATGAATCTTGAGTCCGTGCTCATCGTGGAATTTCTTATAAATGGACTGGATCAGTTTATAGATTTCATCAGAGTGCCTCTCTGCAATCTGCATCGCCTCGCGTGAGCTTTCGAAAAATTGTGTCATGCCATTTTTCATACCGTTGGTGGTCCAGCTGCCGGACATATCCTGGCGCGTCTTTTCGATAATGACATCGATCGAATCCATGCCGAGGGTATTGAACATTACCTTGGCCTGAGTGGCAAGACGACGTCGGCTTGCCTGAAAGTTTTTAACACTCTCGTAATAGGCGACTTTCTGTTCTTTTGCTTTTTGTAGTAACTGTTGCACCACATCTTCATTCTTGCCGCGCAGTGCTTCCAGTTGTTCCAGCTGCTTATTCAGATCCTGCAGTTGACCTGCAATTGGATCGTAGGTGCTGTTGATAGACTGGCCGAATCCAGCGACAATGCTATTCCAGATGACCTGTTGTTTGGTAGGCAGGATTTCGTTGGCAAGCAGTGATTCCAGTGATAGCAGATTACTCCGTTCTAGCAGTTTTTGATCCTTTTTGGTCTTTGCGAGTAACGCCTTTTGTGCCGACACTGGGTAGACACTACTGTCGTCGATGCCAAGCATGCTGGCGCTGGTCTTGCGTTGCTCTTCTATTGAAGCAATGACCTCGTCAGGTTTTTTCATCTCATCCCAGAGGATGTCGATTTTATTGAGTACTGCTATTAGTCCACTCTGTTTCTTGTTACGGAAGGCCATGATGTGGTTTTTCCACATGTCGAGGTCACTCTTGGTGACACCGGTGTCGGCAGAGAGGATAAAAAGCACTGCCTGGGCGCTGGGTAGCATGTTGAGGGTTAGTTCTGGTTCGCTGCCGAGCGCATTAAGCCCGGGGGTGTCGAGGATTACTAGTCCCTGTTTCAGTAATGGGTGCGGGAAACTAATCAGGGCGTGACGCCACATCGGGATTTCGATCTTCTCTGGTGGCGGGGTATCTTCATCACCACTATGCAGCTCTTCACAGTAGAGACCAAGCTTCTCGGCCTCATCCATCGGCACGTCTTTGGTCTTGATGACCTCTTTGAAGGCTTCTGCCATCTGGTCAGGAGAGTCTATATCGAGTGGTAGTAAGGTCCAGTAACTTTCTTCATTTTTGAGTTCTGAGAGGCTGGCATCACTGAGGCGTGTTTCGATGGGCAGCAGCTTGATAAATGACTGATTTTTATTTTTGTCATAAAAAAGCTCAGTCGGGCACATTGTGGTACGGCCTGCCTCAGAAGGCAGCAGACGGCGGCCATAGTTGGCAAAGAAAATCGCGTTGATGAGCTCTGTTTTGCCACGCGAGAACTCAGCCACAAAGGCGATGTTGAGGTTGTCAGAATCGAGCGCTTTTAGCGCGTCAAAGATACGTAGCTCAATTTCAGGGCTACTTTTGTCGTGTTGACTGAGCCATTCCTGATAACTTCTGATGGTCTGCACAAGCTCAGTTTTCCACTGGGCAAAAGCTTCCATCTGACTGCTGAAGCGGTCTTGCTGTAGAGTCTTATTGATATCCAAAGCGTTTGTGGACATATTTCCCTTTCCAGTCTGCCCTTAATGTAATGGCTAATATTGGCTAAAAATTATTATAGTTACAGTCTACTATCGGAATTTTGTTGCTAGGCATGAGCTTTTTTTCAAAAAACTGTCTAGCCCTCTCTATTTGTGGGGTCAAAAGAGGTTCTCTGGCCTGAAGTGAGCGTTAAAGATCTCTGGTGTTTTATTGTTTTATAAAAAATATGTCTATTTTTTTGTATGAAGCAGTTTTTGTTGTGGCATGGGCTTATGTGAGTAATTTGCCGAGATTTGAGATGGGGGTAATCACCAGCATCTTGATGAGCGGAATGGAGATCAGTACTACTAAGGGTGATAGGTCCATGCCGCCGATCGGTGGAATTATGCGACGTACCGGGCTAAGTATGGGGTCCGTGAGTGAGTAGAGTGTTGATATGAGTGGGTTGTACGCCCCCTGGCCGACCCAGCTCAAGACCACCTGTATCAGGATGGCAACCATAAAGACGTTCAGTGCTAGCGATAGCAAGTCTGCGATAGCCACTGGTATGAGTCCTATGATGGCGAACGACTTTCCGATAATTAATAGTTTCAGTAGGATTGCTGCCATTTGTACGGCAAAGAGTAAAAAAAGAGAGGCCACATCTACTCCCTTGAAGCCAGGGATGATACGTCGAAGTGGCACCAGTGGTGGATTCGTAATTTTCACCAGAAACTGACAAATGGGATTGTGGAAGTTTGCGCGCACCAGCTGTAGTAGAAAGCGTAATATGATGGCGATGAGGTAGAGGCCAAACATAGCATCGACCAGATAGAGCGCCGGGTTGCTGAAATAAGAGCTATCCATTGTTATTATGTCCTACCATTATTGTTATGTCCTAATAGATCAGCTAATTCTTGTGAGCGTTTTTTTGCACCCTGAACCGCGTTACTAATAAGTGCCTGATATTCACCCGACTCCATTATCTCAATGGCTCGCTCGGTGGTGCCGCCCGGTGAGGTGACGAATTTTCTCAATGTGGCGCTATCATCACTGCTTTCAAGTGCCATTTTTGCTGCGCCAAAGGCGGTTTGCAGTGTCAGCAGGCGGGCAGTTTCACGTGGCAGGCCTGCGTTGCAGCCAGCATTTTCCAGTGCTTCCATTAACAGGAAAAAGTAGGCGGGGCCACTGCCGGAGAGGGCGGTGACGGCATCCATCAGCGTTTCGTCTTCCAGCCATAGGGCGAGTCCGACTGCGCGCATGATGAATTCGGCAAGGTCGCGCTGTTCTGCGGTTGTGGTCCGGTTGGCAAAGAGCGCGGTCGCACCGCTGCCCACCAGCGCTGGGGTGTTTGGCATGGCGCGGATAACGGCGCAATTACCGCCTAACCAGCGTTCGAGGTCGTCGGTGCGGATGCCTGCGGCGATTGAGATGACGGGGCATCGCTGCTGTTGAATGGCCTCTGCGATCTCTGTGGCGACTGCTTCGATCACTTGCGGCTTGATGGCGAGAATGACGACATTCGCCTGTTGCAATGCTTTGAGGTTAGCGATTGTGGTGTGGACGCCAAAGGTTGCAGCCAGCTGCTGGCGCTGTTCGTCACCAGGATCGGAGACCCATATGTGCTCGGGATTACAGCCGTCATTGATCATGCCGCCAATCAGACTGCGGGCCATGTTGCCACCACCAATAAATGCGTATTGTTTATCGTTCATGCTCAGCAATATACTGTGATTTGATCGTCTGCGCCATGATCTAATCTCATGGTCTAATCAGGGGTTGCTTTACGCAGCCCAAATATGGCGGTACCGATGCGCACCATCGTTGAGCCTTCAGCAACCGCCGCTTCGAGGTCTGCTGACATCCCGAGTGACAAGGTGTCGAGTGGGTGGCCGGCATCAATCAGTCGCTGTTGTGCCTGTTGTACGGCGTGAAAGATGGCGCGCTGCTGATCGAAATTTTCTGCTTTCTGCGGGATGGCCATCAGACCTCGCAACCTGATGTGTGGCAGAGCAGCGATTTCTGTGGCTAATGCGGGCAATGCCTCCAGTGGCGCGCCGGACTTGCTCTCTTCTGCGCTAACATTGAACTGGATGCAGATGTTCAGGTCGGGGAGTGACGCCGGCCTTTGTGCGCTTAGCCTTTTGGCAATCTTGAGGCTACAGACGCTGTGTACCCAGTCGAACTGTTGCGCGATTGGACGTGTTTTGTTGGATTGAATCGCGCCGATGTAATGCCATACGATAGGGTGTCCCTGTAATGCATCAATCTTGTCCAGTGCTTCCTGCAGGTAATTTTCACCGAAGTGATATTGTTGTTGTCCAAGTGCTGCCAGGATTGATGCGACGGGTTGTGTCTTGCTAACAGCCAGTAGGCCGACACTGCCGGATTTTCTGCCATATTGGGTCTCGGCCGCTGCAATACGCTGGCGCACATGCAGAAGATTGTGTTTGATGCTGGTGATTGTTGCCATAAGTGGGTTCTATTTTAGTGATTTGCACGGGTGAGTCCAGCGTGGATGTTAAGGGGTTTCAACTATCCTTGAGGTGCATGCCGGTTGTTCAAGATGTATATGGAAGTGCCGTTAAGTGACTGCAGGCGAAAGAATTGTCTACTTCGCCACTGTATTTGCCGCGGTGAATTGATATCTCTGGAGGAGAATTGAATGGATATTGCTGAGTTACTCGCGTTTGGCGTTAAAAGTAACGCATCGGATTTACATCTGTCCGCAGAATTGCCACCGATGATTCGTGTGGATGGCGATATACGTCGTATCAACGTCCCCGCACTGGATAATAAGACTGTGCACAACATGGTTTATGACATCATGAATGATAAGCAGCGTAAGGATTTTGAAGAATTTCTGGAGACAGATTTTTCGTTCGAAATTCCTGGGCTAGCGCGTTTTCGTGTCAATGCATTTAATCATAATCGTGGTGTTGGCGCGGTGTTTCGAACCATTCCATCGACCATTCTTTCGCTTGAAGAGTTGGGCGCGCCCGCCGTGTTTGGTGATATTGCTGATACGCCACGTGGCATTGTGCTGGTGACCGGGCCGACAGGTTCCGGTAAATCGACCACGCTGGCAGCGATGATGGATTATAAAAATAATACTGAATATGGTCATATTCTGACTCTTGAAGATCCGATCGAGTTTGTCCATCAGAGTAAGAAATGTCTGGTCAATCAGCGTGAGATTCATCGAGATTCGCTCGGGTTTGCCGAGGCGTTGCGTTCCGCGTTGCGTGAAGATCCCGATATCATTCTGGTGGGCGAAATGCGTGATCCAGAGACGATCGGGCTGGCGCTCTCTGCGGCTGAAACGGGACATCTGGTGTTTGGAACGTTGCATACCAGCTCGGCGGCAAAGACGATCGATCGTGTGATCGATGTATTTCCGGCGGCTGAAAAAGAGATGATTCGTTCGATGCTGTCGGAGTCATTAAAGGCGGTGATATCGCAAACGCTGCTGAAAAAGGTCGGCGGTGGCCGTGTCGCGGCACACGAGATCATGATTGGAACTCCGGCGATTCGAAATCTGATTCGTGAAAACAAGATTCCACAGATGTATTCTGCCATTCAGACGGGGCAGGGGCTTGGCATGCAGACGCTCGATCAAAATCTTCAGGAGCTGATCCAGAAAGGATTAATCACCAAGCAGGATGCGGCGATGAAGGCAGCTAATAAGGATGATTTTAAATAATCGAGTGGCAGGCTTCAGCGCAGGCTGATAATCGGCCAGTCATGCTTGCTGGCGTATCTATTTAAGGTCTCATCTGGATCAACTGCGACTGGATGGGTTACCAGCTCCAGCAGTGGCAGGTCGTTGTGAGAGTCGGAGTAGAACCAGCTATCATTAAGATTATGGTCTGTCTTCTTGAGCCACTGGTTTAGCCGTTCCACCTTTCCTTCTCGAAAACTGGGGGTGCCTGCCACTTTGCCGGTGTATTGCCCATTGTGCAGCTCGGGTTCGGTTGCGATCAGATGTTTAATGCCGAGGCGAGCAGCAATAGGGGCGGTGACAAAGCTATTAGTAGCGGTAATAATAATTAATGTTGCGCCGTTATTTTGATGTTTTTCGATTAATTTTTGTGCAGATATCAGCATGATCGGGGCTATCTTCTCGTTGAGAAAACGTTGGCGCCAATCCTTTAATGTGCTGATATCGTGGGCGGCCAGTGGCGCGAGCTGGAATGCGAGAAATTCATTGATATCGAGTGTGCCAGCGACATATTCATCATAAAATCGCTGGTTTTCCTGTTGATGTTGTGGTCCGACGATACCTTCTTCTGTCAGGAACTGACTCCAGAGATAGTCGCTATCTCCTGCTATCAAAGTGTTATCAAGATCAAAAATAACCAGGCTCACGCTGCTCACCTCTTTTATTATTGTGCGGATTGTCAGGCCGGTTTTATCTGTGTGATTTGGGTATGGTCAGGAGTTTATTTGCGCTGAAGCCATGATTTATGTGACAATTTATACAATTGTAGCAGTTTTATGAGGCCTGACTAGTGATCGATCTTGACGGATATAGAGCTAATGTGGGCATTATCCTGAACAATCAGGATGGCAAGCTGCTATGGGCCCGCCGCATCGGTCAGGAGGCGTGGCAATTTCCCCAGGGCGGTATTCAACCCAACGAAACCCCAGAAGATGCGATGTACCGTGAGCTCCGCGAGGAGGTCGGTTTGGAGCCCTGTCATGTCACCATTCTTGGTCGCACTAATGACTGGCTGCGTTATCGACTGCCAAAAGGGTTGATTCGTCATCAAAGCAAGCCGTTATGCATTGGTCAGAAACAGATCTGGTTCCTGTTGGAACTGCAAGGTGAAGAGAGTGATGTGCGACTGGATGCCTCTGATCAACCAGAGTTTGACCACTGGCGTTGGGTTGATTACTGGGCCCCTCTGGAAGAGATTGTGTCGTTCAAGCGCAACGTTTACAAACATGCCCTGGCTGAGCTTGAACCATTGGTTGTCTCCCGAGGGGTGTGCTGATTCCTGGGTTGGCGGCGGTGGCTGCCAGTATCTTTTCGTTCATTCTCTTTAAGGCCGTGTGATGCTGGTAACGTTGCGGCGCATCGTGCAAGAGGTCAATGCTGCACGGGACCTTGAACAGGCTTCGTCAATTATCGTTTCGCGTGTCAAGCAGGCGATGTCAGTGGATGTCTGCTCGATTTATCTGTTCGACCAGGGGGCGCAGCAATATATTTTGATGGCCAGTGATGGTCTAAACCCCGAGTCTATTGGCGTGGTACGTTTCAAGCAGGGTGAAGGGCTTGCCAGTCTGGTGGGCGAAACGGAAGAGCTGCTCAATCTCGATAATGCACCGGATCACCCTCGCTACCGTTTTATCGCCGAGACAGGCGAAGTCTCTTTTCATGGGTTTTTAGGGGTGCCGATTATCCATCGACGACAGGTGATGGGTGTTCTGGTGGTGCGGCAGCGCAGCAAGCGTCGTTTCGATGAGGATGAGGTTGCCTTTTTGCTGACCATCGCGGCGCAGATGGCCGGTGCCATTGCGCATGCCGATGCGCGGGGTGAGATTCAGGATTTTACCGAGACACCAGCGGGAAAAAATAATCGTCCTATCGTCGCGTTGTCTGGTGCGCCGGGTGTCGGTATTGGAACGGCGGTGGTGATCTATCCGCTAGCTGATCTTGACGCAGTGCCGCATCGTAAGACCCGGGATACCGCCACAGAGATTCTCGCCCTTGAACAGGCGCTGGAGGCTGCGCGCACTAATATCAAGGCGCTGGAGGCATCGATACATCCTGAGCTGGGGGCCGAGAGTCGCGCGTTGTTTGAGGCTTACCTGTTAATGCTGAATAGTGACACGCTGATCGAAAAAACCATCGAGCGCATTCGTATGGGTGACTGGGCGCCCGGTGCGTGGCGCGACACCATTAATGAGCAGGCGCAGCTGTTTGAGTCAATGGATGACCCCTATCTGCGTGAGCGTGCTGACGATGTACGTGACCTTGGGCGACGCATTCTGGCGCATCTGCAGAACGAGACTCGTCGCCAGCCCGACTATCCGCAAAAGACGATCCTGGTGGGCGAGGATATCTCCGCCACCATGTTGGCAGAGGTACCGCGAGAACGTCTGGCTGGCGTGGTGTCGGCGCGTGGCTCAAGTTCATCTCATGTTGCAATCCTGGCGCATGCGATGGGGGTGCCTGCGGTGGTGGGTGCTGGTGAGTTACCGGTGGCACGGGTGGATGGGTGTGAGCTGGTGGTGGATGGCTATCGTGGGCGAGTTTTTGTCTCACCCTCTCAGGCGGTGCGTGATGAATATACCCGTCTTGCGCGTGAAGAAGAGGAGTTGGTCGCCGGGCTGGAAGGGTTGCGTGAGTTACCGTCGGAGACTCCAGATGGTGTGCATTTACCGCTTTATGCCAACACTGGCTTGTTGTCGGACCTGGCACCGTCGATTGACAGTGGTGCGGAGGGGATTGGGCTCTACCGCACCGAATTCCCGTTTATGATTCGTGATCGTTTTCCTGGTGAAGAGGAACAGCGCGCGATCTACCGTGAAGTGCTGGAGCGGTTTGCGCCACGTGCAGTAACACTGCGTACGCTTGATGTCGGGGGGGATAAGGCGCTCTCATATTTTCCTATCGATGAAGAAAACCCTTTTCTTGGTTGGCGCGGGATACGTATTACCCTCGATCACCCTGAGATATTTCTGGTGCAGTTACGGGCGATGATGCGCGCCAGTGTGGGTTTGAACAATCTCCATCTGTTGTTACCGATGGTGAGTAATGTTGCCGAGGTTGATCGTGCACTGCAGTTGATCGGGCGCGCCCATCATGAGTTGATTGATGGTGGCGAGCAGGTGTTAATGCCTCAGGTTGGCATTATGGTTGAGGTGCCGTCTGTGATCTATCAAATCGAGGTGCTGGCAGCCAGGGTCGACTTCTTTTCGGTAGGTACCAACGATCTTACGCAATATCTGTTGGCAGTGGATCGTAATAATCCACGAGTGGCAACGCTCTATGATGCGTTGCACCCGGCAGTGCTGCGAGCGCTGCTGCAAATTGTTGCCGGTGCCCATGTGATGGGCAAGCCGGTGAGTGTCTGTGGCGAGATGGCGGGTGATCCGGTAGCCGCTCTACTGCTGCTTGGCATGGGCGTTGATGGGCTGAGTATGAGCGCGGCGAGCATGCCACGGGTGAAGTCAGTGATTCGAAACTTTACCAGTGGCGATGCACGCGAAATTCTCGAACAAGCCCTGCAGTATGATGGCGCTACAGCCATTCGTGAATACCTTGAGCAGACACTGGAGCAGCAGGGACTGGGTGGGTTGGTGAGGGCAGGAAAGTGATGTCCATGGTTTTATTGCGACCACGATAGTTTAAGGAATAGAAAATGAAGAAAAGAGTCTTGCTCTCATGGAGCAGCGGCAAAGATAGTGCGTGGGCGTTGCATCTGCTGCGACAGCAGCGTGAGATTGAAGTGGTGGGATTGTTTACTACCGTTAATCAGGTGCATGACCGTGTGGCAATGCATGCCGTGCGACGTGAACTACTGGTATTACAGGCACATCGTGCCGGATTGCCACTGGATATTATTGAGATCCCCAGTCCTTGCAGTAATGCTGATTACGAGGCGCGTATGTCGATGTTTGTCGCGCGTTGTCAGCAGCGGGAGATCGACTGCTTTGCCTTTGGCGATCTCTATCTGGAAGATATTCGCGAATACCGTGAACAAAAACTTGTGGGTTGTGGCATTGAGGCGCTTTTCCCGTTGTGGGGGATGCCGACAGCCACGTTGTGCCGTGAGATGGTAGAGGGTAGGCTGCAAGCTCGCTTGACCTGCATTGATCCACGACAACTCTCGGCGCAGTTTGCAGGGCGTGAGTTTAATCATGCGCTATTAGATGAATTGCCCACTGATGTCGATCCGTGTGGTGAAAATGGCGAGTTCCACAGCTTTGTCTTTGCGGGTCCAATGTTCGATGGGGATATCGAGATCACTGTTGGCGCGGTGGTGCAGCGGGACGGTTTTGTCTTTGCTGATCTGTTGCCCATTGAAACGAGCGGGAAATTTAATGTCGCCTGAGTCCGCATCGTTTTTACCATCATCACTTGATGACGTGCAGCGCGACTATCTCCTGACCGAGTTATTGAGCGGCGTGTCACGCAGTTTTTATCTTACATTGCGAGTATTGCCGCAGCAGCTGCGAGAACCGATCAGTGTGGCCTACCTGTTGGCACGAGCGGCAGATACGATTTCTGATAGCGACGTAGTCACAGCTGAAAAACGGTGTGATGCGTTGCGGCAATTTCGACATCAATTAGTGACAGATGAGCCGTCACTGGCTGGACTTGAACGGTTGCAGATGGGGTTTGTTGGGCAGCTTGATCACGCTTTTGAGAAGGAATTGCTGACGAAGTTGCCAGCGTTGTTTGAGTTGTTGACACGACAGACTGGCCCCGACAGAGTGTTAATTCGCAAGGTGGTGTTAACGTTGATCGAAGGAATGGTGAGCGATCTTGAAGGCTTTCCTCAGTTCGCAGAGGGTGCTGTGACGATCACCGCTTTACGGGATAGCGAGCAGTTGGAACGCTACACCTATCTGGTGGCGGGGTGTGTCGGCGAGTTCTGGACGGAAATCTCAATCGCCCATATTGATGCACTTCAGGCGTGGGAGTCTGCGGATGGTCGATATTCTCGATTAGGCATTCGTTTTGGCCAGGCGTTGCAATTGACCAATATCCTGCGTGATGTGCCGCGAGATCTTCAGATCGGGCGCTGTTATCTGCCGCAACCGTGGCTGGATGAGGTGGGCTTAAGCCCTGGCGCGCTGATGAATGTCGCTAATAGTGTCGCGGCACGTCCACTGCTGACACAGGGCATGGTTGTGGCGTTGGATCATTACGCGGCGGCCGAGCAGTACGTTACTGCGTTGCCACGCCGTTGTGTGCGTCTGCGGTTGGCGGCGTTATGGCCGGTGCTTATTGGGCTCAAGACCCTGGCGCAGCTATCGCAGCAGGAGGACTGGCTTGAAGCAAAACGTGTTTGTAAGGTTGAGCGTGGCTGGATCTATCGCATGATGTTTCTGTCGTGCTGCGCTATTTTGTCCAATACGTTGCTGCGATGGTGGTGCGCGCATCTGCGGCGAGCCATTTCACTCGCGTGATAGCCTGACTTCGGAAATGTACTCTCACTGGAATGAGATAGAATAGGTGTTATTTTTCAGCCGTATAGAGCTATTTACGTTATAATTTGCAGCAAAGAAACCATGTTATTTATAGGATTAATTTGAATGTCGCAAACAGATATCAATAAAGTTGTGCTGGCCTACTCCGGTGGCCTTGATACATCAATCATTGCCAAGTGGCTACAGGATGAATATCACTGTGAGGTGGTGACCTTTACCGCTGATATTGGACAGGGTGAAGAAGTTGAGCCTGCGCGTGCCAAGGCCGAAGCGATGGGGATCAAGGAGATCTATATTGAGGATCTGTGTGAAGAGTATGCGCGCGACTATGTCTTTCCGATGTTTCGCGCCAACGCTGTTTACGAAGGCGAATATCTGCTGGGTACATCGATTGCGCGTCCGTTGATCGCTAAACGTCTGATTGAGATCGCTAATGAGACTGGTGCCGATGCGGTGTCTCACGGTGCGACCGGAAAGGGTAATGATCAGGTGCGCTTTGAGTTGGGTGCCTATGCATTGAAGCCCGATGTAAAGATCATTGCGCCGTGGCGTGAGTGGGATCTTAACTCGCGTGAAAAACTGATGGCCTACGCCGATCAGCATGGCATTGCAATCGAACAGAAGCGTGGCAAAAAATCACCTTATTCGATGGATGCTAACTTGCTGCATATCTCCTATGAGGGCGATATTCTGGAAGATCCATGGGCCGAGCCAGAGGCGGACATGTGGCGCTGGACGGTGAGCCCTGAGCAGGCACCTAATCGCGCACTTTATCTGGAGCTCACTTATCATGCGGGTGACATCGTTGCTATTGATGGTGAAGCGATGAGTCCAGCCGAGGTGATGCGGTATCTCAATAAAGTGGGGGGTGAAAACGGTGTGGGCCGTGATGACATCGTCGAAAATCGTTATGTGGGTATGAAGTCTCGTGGTTGCTATGAAACCCCGGCAGGAACGGTGATGTTAAAGGCGCACCGTGCGATCGAATCGATTACGTTGGATCGTGAAGTGTCACACCTTAAAGATGAATTGATGCCACGGTATGCGACGTTAGTTTATAACGGTTATTGGTGGAGTCCGGAACGTGAGATGATGCAGGCGATGATTAATGCTTCTCAGGCGCGTGTGAATGGTATCGTGCGTATCAAGCTCTATAAAGGAAATGTGATTGTTGTGGGACGTCAGTCACAATCAGATAGTTTGTTTGATGCCAATATTGCTACTTTTGAAGATGATGCTGGGAGCTACAATCAGCAGGATGCCGAGGGTTTTATTAAGCTGAATGCGCTGCGTCTTCGTATTGCAGCGAGAAAATTGTAGTTGTTGGAACTTTTGATGCAGGCAACTCAATACAACAGACAGCGGTCAAGCTAATTTGTTACTAAGGCATCTCTGATTAATTCTAGGTGATAAAATATTTTTTTGACTCATCGCTCGCGATCATGAATTAATCAGCGACTCCTTAAGTTATTTTCTCCCACTGACTTCTTAATCTGAAGGTGGAAGATTGGGCGTGTAGAAATGAAAAAAAACATCATATTGGGCGCATCACTACTGCTGTTTATCGCCTCAACGCCCTGGATGCTGGAATATGCCGCCTATGGCAAAGATGATATGGTTCCCGCGATTGTTCATTCGGATTCATTCTATTTGTACAACCTTTCTACCAAGCAATTTATTAAAGAACCTCTCCAGCCGGTTGCGAAGCCACGAAATTTGAATAGTGATAAGGTAGCGCTTGGCCGCAAACTCTTTAGCGACAAGCGCCTCTCTCCTGATGCGAATACTTCGTGTGATAGCTGTCATCGCCTTAAAGAGGGAGGTGTTGATCGTCGTTCACACCCAGTTAAGGGTGAAATGTCACGCGGACTGGTTAATACCCTTACTGTTTACAACAGTGCCAATAACTTTAGGTGGTACTGGGATGGGCGTGCTACCACATTGGAACAGCAGGTCAATGAGTCGTTGACCAGTACGACTGAAATGGGGGCTGAGTGGAGTGATGTGCTGAGTACCCTTGCTTCGATTCCTGAATATCAAACGGAATTCAAGCAGCTCTATCTTTCAAATAATATTCAGCAACAACATGTGATTGATGTAATCGCCGAATTTGAGCGTTCATTGATTACTCCTGATGCTCCATTTGATCGTTTTTTGTATGGCGAGGAAAACGTACTGAGTCTTGAACAGCGCAGAGGTTATCAGCTATTCAAGGCTTATGGCTGTATTGCCTGTCACCAGGGGGGCAATGTGGGTGGCAACATGTTTCAGCTCTTCGGCGTGATGGGGGATTTTTTTGCTGATCGCAAGCCGCTGTCTGAGGTAGACCTGGGACGATTCAATGTGACTGGAAAAGTGGAGGACAAACATCGTTTTCGTGTACCCAGTCTACGAAATGTGGCATTGACTGCTCCCTATTTTCACGACGGCTCAGCAGCAACACTGGAACAGGCAGTCATGGTGATGGCCACTTATCAGTTGGGGCGCCCCATCCCACTTAATGATGCGCGCTTGATTGTGACATTTCTGCATTCTTTGAGTGGTCGTTACGATGGTGGGGATGATTCATGACAGCATCGAACCTTAAGCAGCTGTTGGCTGGAATTCTTACTGTATTGCTGATGACCTTTCTCTATATTAAGACGCAAGCGGTAGATGGAAAAAGCTATAACTCGATATTGAATAACTTGTCTCATCTTCGTCAGCTTGATGCAAACCTTGGTCGTGATGTACTTCGTTCTCGAAATGAATTGTTATCGCACTATGACCCGTTGGTGTTATGGATGCGTCAATTAAAAGAAAAACATAGAGAGCTGGAAGTGGGAACATACGGTATATATCACCAGGGTGATGATGATATTGACCGGCAACTGGATGCTTTTCGAGAAATATTACTGGCTAAAGAAGAGAAACTTGAGGCGTTTAAGGCGCATAATTCGGTCTTAAGAAATTCGATTCATTATATCCCCTCGCTGATGGATGAATTGATGGCGGGGATGGCTGAGCAGTCAACTGATGTTGCGCTGGTGGTGTTGCTAAGCGATATGGTGCGAGATGTGCTTAGCTATCATACCAATAGTAGTGTGGCACAGCGGCTTGATGTGATTGCGAGCTATGAAAATGTGACAAATGACGTGGAGCAATATCCATTATCACTCAGGAGTACTATCCTCCGTCTTGTTCAACATGTAAAGGTAGTGGTAGACGAGAAGTTAGTAGTTGATAGTATGATTTTAAGTTTGACATCATCCGCGACAGTTCAACAAGTGGATGCCCTATCCGCATTGTATAACCGCTCTCATGAAGAGTTGGTGCACCATACTAATATCTATCGTCTTTACCTTTATCTTTTTGCAGTTGCGTTATTGCTCTATGTTGCCTTTATTATGTTTCAGTTGAAAAAAAGGACTACAACACTGCGGCGGGCCGTACGTGATCTTAATTACCAGAAGTTTGCCCTGGATCAACATTCGATTGTCAATGAGTTTTTCGATGGCTTATGGTCAACGATTAGAGGTGGTGATGTATGGCATGGTGAAGTGAGAAGTCAGAAGAAGAATGGTGAATATTTCTGGGTTGACTCAACGATTGTACCTTTTGTTAATTCGCAGGGAGAGCCGTATCAGTATGTCGCCATCAGGACGGACATTACTGAACATAAGCAACTAGAGAAGGCACTTTTCAAAGAGAAGGAGCGAGCGCAAATTACGCTGGAATCGATTGGCGATGGTGTGATTACTACCAATGCTCGCGGCCTGGTGGATTACATGAACCCGCGTGCAGAGATGCTTGCTGGCGTTGAATTTGAAGATGCTCGGGGGCATTTATTGAGTGCAGTACTGAATGTTTTTGATGAGGCGACTCATAAGGCCATTGATGCTCCGATAGATGTATGTCTGACAAAAGGGCATCGAGTGGTGCTGCCGGGGCAGGTTATTGTCAATCAATTTACAGGCAAGGAGTTTGCAATAGAGGTGACCGCCAGCCCTATCCTTGACAGAGATGGGGCGGTTGTCGGTGTTGTGATTGTATTTCATGACGTGACTGAATTGCGTGGACTTGCAAATAAGATTTCATATCAGGCAACACATGATGCCTTGACAGGCTTGATTAATCGTCGTGAATTTGAACGTCGTTTGGAGTTGCTACTGGAAAATGCTCGGAACGATGGTAAGGGTCATGCCCTCTGTTATATTGACCTGGATCAATTCAAGATAGTGAATGATACCTGTGGTCATGTTGCCGGCGATGAGTTATTACGTCAGCTCACGACGTTATTACAGGCACAGGTTCGTGAACGAGACACCCTTGCGCGTCTTGGCGGCGATGAGTTTGGCGTGCTACTGGGTGACTGTCAGTTGAATAAAGCGGAAGCGATTGCTGAAGAATTTTGTCGTATTGTGAAAGAATTTCGCTTTGTATGGCAAGAAAAAAGCTTTGAAATCGGTGCGAGTATTGGGCTAGTCGCTATTGGTCAAGAGAGTGGTGGGATGACTGATCTGCTCAGTGCGGCAGATGCCGCTTGTTATGTTGCGAAAGACAAGGGGCGTAATAGAGTTTATGTTTACCAGCCTGATGATGAAGAACTTGTGGCACGGCATGGTGAAATGCAGTGGGTGTCACGTATTAATCATGCGCTTGATCAAGATCGCTTTCAGCTCTTTTTTCAACCCATTGTGCCATTGCAGGGTGCGGAAAAAGTGCTGCATGTGGAGATCTTGCTGCGGATGTGGGATGAGTCTGGTCGACTGATTTTTCCGATGGCATTTATCCCAGCCGCAGAGCGATTTGACCTAATGCCCGTGATTGATCGCTGGGTGATACGCAATGTCTTCTCTTTTTGTGAGAACAGTGGTCGAGATGATGTTACCTATGCGATAAATCTTTCTGGGGCATCGCTGAGTGATGCTGGCCTGATGGAATTTTTGCGCGAGCAGTTTTCTAAGTTTAAAGTATCTCCTTCCAGTATCTCTTTTGAGATTACTGAGACTGCCGCAATCTCGAACCTGAGTGAGGCCATTCATTTTATCTCTGAACTCAAGATGCATGGCTGTCATTTTGCGCTAGACGATTTTGGTAGCGGACTTTCATCGTTCGCCTATCTTAAGAATTTACCGGTTGATTACCTTAAGATTGATGGTGGGTTTATTCGAGGCATCATCGATAATCCGATTGATTGTGCGATGGTGGAGTCAATCAATCACATTGGCCATGTGATGGAGATCAAGACCATTGCTGAATTTGTAGAAAATGATGAAATCTATAAGTGTGTTAAGGATTTGGGAATTGATTATGCGCAGGGCTATAATATTGCCAAACCACGACCACTGGCTGAACTGCTCAACGACAAATAACAGGATTTTCTATGCGCATACTTCATACCATGATCCGTGTGGTCAATCTTGAACGTTCGATCGGTTTTTATACTGAAGTGCTCGGAATGCGTCTGCTGCGGCGTCATGATTACCCCGAAGGACGTTTTACGCTTGCCTTTGTCGGTTATGAAGATGAGATCGATGGTGCAGTGATAGAGCTAACCCATAATTGGGACGTGAACGAATATGCGCCTGGTGATGGCTTTGGCCACATTGCGCTGGAAGTCGATGATGCCTATCGTGCCTGTGATGAGATTCGGGGACGTGGTGGCAATGTGGTTCGGGAAGCGGGGCCAATGAAGGGAGGGACAAGTGTGATCGCCTTTGTTGAAGATCCAGATGGTTATAAAATTGAATTGATCCAGAAGAAAAACATATAAAACACCGGCAGTGATAATGGGAGTAGATGAGAGATGAGAATTGCGAGCTATTTTGTGCTGGGCGGATGTGTGCTGCTTATTGCCTGTTCCGATCTTCAGCCAGCTAAGACAGCATCGATTGGTGGGTATGCGTTGCAAGTGAAGAGTGATCCCGCACCGTTGATGGTCGGTAAAAGTGCAGGGGTTTCAATTTCCATTCACGACGGGAAAAATCAGCCAGCCACCGACTGTAAGGTGCGTTTCCGCCAGTATATGCCGGGTCACGAAATGTCTCTGGATAACGTTTTTGTCTTAATGGTTGATGAGGCCAAGGTCGGTAAATACGAAGGCCGCAGTGGCGAATTCTCTATGGGGGGTGATTGGGTATTGGAATTCGATTTCATCTGCGGCACTGATCATTATACCCAGCCGTTTGATTTCCATCTTGAATGGCCGGAGTAGTCTGTCCGGCGTCAGGTGAGCTTTCTACTATCTCTATTTCTTGATTCGGATTTGAATCTTGTTATTAGGAGCAATATCAGCAGGCCAGTCAGCGACCAGTAGCTGAAGACAGCGCCACCGCTATCGCTGTTGCCTCTGGTAGCATCGATACTGATAACAATGGTGTTATTCGCTTCATCACTATCTACAAAGTCTGATCTGGCAGATGCTGTATGCTGTAATGTACCAGCGGAGGTAGCGGTGACATCAATCGTGATAGTGTCCGTTTCGCCGGTTGCCATATCACCAAGCAAGCAGGTCAAAGAGGTTGCGAGGGTACAATGACCACGCGTGCTAGTGGCCGATAGAAAGGTGCTGGTGCGCGGCAGCGCTTCCTCGTACTGGACGTTGGTGGCTGTTGTAATACCTCGATTGGTGATAGTAAATTTGTAGCGTGCCACTTCACCATCCCGCACTTTTTCAGTAACGAAGCCGCCAGTGATAACAAGATCAGGATTTGTGGCGTAGAGGATGTGCCCAGCGGCACCTGCGGCGATAAATTTACTTTCATCCCAGGTAACCGCTTTGAACAGGCTGTTGGTACCTGTTGAAATCTCAGTCCACCTTTGCGCATCTTCACTCACAATAATGGTGCCGGAAGGGCCAATGCCGGCAAATTGAGTGCCTCCAAAGCTAAGGTCGTTGATCCTGACATTGGCTAGATTCTGTCCCTCGCCGCCTTCCCAGGTACCTTCGAGGTTACGCAGTACCGTGGTGCTGAGTGGTGCGGCAGTGGTGCCGGTGGTGACCATCATATCGTCACCAATCGCGATGGTGCTCAGGTCGATGGTGGTGCCGCTACTGTTTCTGGTCCAGGCAATACCTTTAGGACTGGTAGTAATGGTGCCACCATCGCCCACCGCAATAAAGTGATCATTATTCCAGGCGATGTCGCGCAGGATGTGCGGTTCACTTGAATTGCGCAGTGTCCAGACATCACCCTTCGGACTGGTGTAGATGACGCTATTGACCAGTGAACCGCCAACCGCGATAAATTGATCTTTGCCCCAGGCGATGCCGTAGAGTGAGCTGCTACCATCAGGGGCAACGGTTGGTGAAAGGGTCGTCCAGTCACTGCCGTCGCTGCTGATGCATACAGCGCCGGCATCGCCGACGGCGACAAATCGGGTGGGTGCGACGGGTTTCCATGCAACATCGTGCAGGTGGGATGATGTGCATGCAGTGGTTGGTGGTGTTGTTAAATATTCGGGTGTTGATGTTTGCCGCGCCCAGTCAACACCACCATTGGTGCTGTTTAAGATCACACCATTATCGCCAACGGCGACTAACAGCGAGTCGCCTGCCGTGAGGCCGTTGATATCTTGTCGGGTCTTAGTGGGGCCTGCGGTTGCACTCCATTTGACGCCATTATTACCACTGGTAAAGATAGCTCCGCCACTACCCACGGTCACCAGTGTCGACGTGAGGCCGGAGGTGATGTCGTTGAGAAAGTCAGCATTTCCCGCTATGGGAGGGCCTATGCTGCTCCAGTCTGCTCCATTATTTGAGCTGAGGAGTAGCGTTCCCCACGCACCGGATGCGATTAAGTTGTTACTAACATGAGTGGTACTTAATTTTAACAGGTCGTTGGTGATACCGGGGCCTGTGATGGTGCCAGGTGTTGTCCAGTAGAGCGCGTCATTACTGGTGAGGATGGTGCCCGCGTTGCCGACAGCAGTAAATTGACTATTGGCAAACAAGATGTCGTTGAGGGCTTCTGGAGTAATTCGGCCGCTGGTCATGCCATTCATGATCAGGTCACCCGGGACTATGTTGTTCGGATCGGTGGTGGTGATCTGGGTGGCATATTCGCCGCCGATCAATGTTGATGTGCCGTCGCTTATAATGCTCAGCAGGTGGTCATTTGTCTGGGCATTTTTAGTATCCCAGGTAACGGTATCAGGGCTGGTAATCAACGTTCCGTTGCTGCCGACCGCGATATAATTGGTGCCGTCCCATGCGCTATCGAATAACCACTCCCCACTGATGCCACTGGTGCGTTCAGTCCAGACGTCGCCATCATTAGCGGCCGTCAACAGGATGCCGTCTTTACCTGTGGTGATGAAGCGATTATTGCCCCACGAGACATTCAGCAGGTCTGTTGAAAAATCGGTGGGTAGATCTGATGCCTTGGTCCATGTTGTCAGGTTAGCGCTATTGATCACGGTGCCGTTGTTACCGACGGCGACAAATTTATCAGGAGGACCGTCGTCGGCAAATGCAATGCTATGTAAGTGCTCAGTTACGCCAGAAGTCGGTACTGTCCAGGTAGGCGCCGCATTGAAACGATACAGAATGGTGCCGTTATTACCGACAGTGATAAAGATCGCAGCACCGAAAGTGATGCTGCGGAGTGTTTCAGTTGAGCCAGTTACTTCGGTGGTCCAGGTTACGCCATTATCATCTGTTGAAATGACTGCCCCGTTTGTACCAACGGCTACAAATTTATTGCTTCCCCATGCAATATCCAGCAGGTTATCGGTAACGTTGGTGGTGAGGATTGTCCAGTTAGTACCATCGGGACTGGAGAGGGCCAGGCCGTTATCGCCTACTGCTATGTAAAGAGTGCTTGCACTGTTCCACGCGATGCTGTTAATTGAACGGGTGTGCCACGTAATCCCATCGACGCTGGTAAGGATCGCGCCATCATCACTACTGGCGACAAAGCGATTGTTATCCCAGGTAACCCCTCGTAGTCGAGGTGGCGGGATGTCACTGTAACGATCTGGGTTGAGGCTAGCGACCTCGAGCGTCCAGTTAAAACCGTCTACACTGGTGAGGATAGTGGCGGCCGGTCTGCTTACTGACCCATTGATGGGGTCATCGATAAAGGCGATGTGTTCGCCTATGGCTACAAACTTTTCATCATTCCAGATAACGTTGGTGAGTTTGTGAGTGGTGCCTGATGTGCGAATTGACCACTCTTCGTCACTTTTGCGGCTAATGATGGTTCCCAGGTCACCGACACTGACATAGCGGGTGCCGTTCCAGGCGATGTCGTTGAGGGGCTGGCTTGTTGTGGATGGTTGTCGTGTCCAGCTGTCTACAAGACCAAATTTACTGGTGACAATAGTGCCACCTTCACCCACCGCGACAAACTCACTATCTCCCCAGATGACGGCATTGTTTTGGCTGCCATGAGGATTCGGATGGCCCCACTGCCACATTGTCGGCACCGCGATTGCGCTAGCGGGCAGTAGGCAAATCAGCATTAGCCACAGAACCAGCAGTCGTTGTGCGCTGGAAGGGTGGTGGGTGGTGTGTTGGCTGGTTTGACTAAACAAGTGGGTTACCTTGAGAAAAAGAGATCTGATACTGGAAGCGAGGGCAGTGTTACGTGTCATCACTCCACACTTACATTATATAACGGCAGAATTATCATTAAATATAGTATATAACATGTCACTATTTTTCAGGGAGCTGGGTTAAATATTTATTATAAACAGTAGGTTATGTCGTATAATTGGGCTTATTTTTTAACCAGTTTACGCAGCGACTTCAAATAAAATTTTTCATCTGGGGCGGTGTTGCGGCGTTGCGCCTGCCACAACATCTCACTTAATGGCTCCATCATCTGGTGTTCTACGGCATGGGGATCATTGCTCTTTTCGACCAGTGAGCGGTAGACCGACGCAATCCCTTTGGGGCGCTGGGTGGCAAGCTGCTCCTGAATCGCGATATGCATCGCCATATGAAGGAAGGGGTTACTCTGGCCCATCTCCGGGGTGAAGTCCTGATCGATCGTTGCATCGGGAGACGAGAGCAGGGCGTGATATTCCGGGTGCTGCTGGATGATGCTGGCAATGATCTTTTCTATCGGTTCCAGGGGCACATTGCCATTATTCTGTTTCTGCCAGATATCAAAAAAGAACTGGCGCATTTTGTGTCGGTCTTTTGAAAAAAACATCGTCTGTACTCTATATCAAGGGCTTTATTTCTGAGCCGGTAGTTTACTCGACTGTCTTCTGTTTGTATTCACAAAGATCCTCGATCACACAGGCGCCACAGCGCGGTTTACGCGCCACACAGACGTAACGTCCGTGCAGGATCAGCCAGTGATGGGCGTCGAGCTTGAATTCGTCGGGGATAAATTTCATCAGCTTGCGTTCGACCTCCAGTACCGTCTTGCCGGGGGCGATCCTGGTGCGGTTCGAGACCCTGAATATGTGGGTATCGACGGCAATCGTTGGCTGGCCAAAGGCGGTATTGAGGATCACATTGGCGGTCTTGCGGCCAACGCCGGGGAGTGCTTCAAGGCTTTCACGGTCCTGCGGGACTTCGCTGTTATATTTTTCCTTGAGGATGGCGCAGGTCTTGATGATGTTGGCCGCCTTGCTGTTGAAGAGGCCAATGGTCTTGATGTACTGCTTGAGGCCATCCTCTTTCAGTTTAAGGATCGCCGACGGTGTGTTGGCGACAGGGTAGAGTTTGTCCGTCGCCTTATTGACCCCTTTATCTGTCGCCTGGGCTGAGAGGATCACGGCAATCAACAATTCGAACGGGGTTTTGTAGTTCAGCTCGGTGGTTGGTTTGGGGTTTTCCGCGCACAGGCGTTCGAAGATCTCGGTGCGTTTCTGCTTATTCATGGGATGGCTTGGCTTTCAGTCTAAATGTTCATATCAGAGTGTATCACGAGTGATAGCGCACTCATTTCTGCTAATCACCAAGTTATGAGAGAATTGGAGAATTCATTTTATATTATAAGAAGCGTTTATCATTATGCGATCATGGTTATTGTTACGCTGTCTGGAATCGTTTGCCGTAGGGTTTTTGATGGTATTAGTCAGTGGCATACAGCCACTGCATGCAAGCGATGAGCAGCGCTGGGAAAGTGCCATTGATCACGTGGCACAGGCGGTGTTGGCGATACGCGTGGATGCGCCGCGCTCTTTTGATACCGGGGTGAATAATTCGGTGCAGGCGACCGGTTTTGTGATTGATGCCGAGCAGGGCATTGTGTTGACCAATCGCCATGTGGTGCAACCGGGGCCAACGGTGGCCAAAGGTGCCTTCCTGAATCGTGAAGAGATCAAACTGACTCCGATCTATCGTGATCCCATTCATGACTTCGGTTTTTTTAAGTATGACCCCAAGGCGTTGATTTATAACAAGCCCGAAGCATTAACGCTGTTGCCCGAGGGTGTTCAGCGTGGGCGCGAGGTCAAGGTGGTGGGCAACGATGGCGGTGAGCAGCTGTCGATTCTTACAGGCACTATTGCGCGTCTTGATCGACCTGCACCCGCATATGGCCGCGGTGGCTTCAACGATTTTAATACCTTTTATATTCAGGCGGCCTCATCGACCAGTGGTGGCTCATCCGGTGCGCCAGTGATCGATATCGAAGGTAACGTCATCGCGCTTAATGCCGGTGCCAACATGCGTAATGCGGCCAGCTTCTATTTGCCACTCGACCGAGTGGTGCACGCCTTTGAACATGTCCGGGATGGCCGGGCGATAAAGCGCGGTACATTGCAGACGACCTTTCAATATCAGCCATACGATGAACTGCGACGTCTCGGTTTGAGTGATAACAATGAACAAAAGGTGCGTGCGCAGAACCCTGATGCGATCGGTCTGTTAACGGTCGCCTACTACGTGCCCGAGGGGCCTGCCGATGGACTGCTTGAAGCGGGTGATATTCTGTTGAAGATCAATGGCGAATGGGTACGTGATTTTGTGGCGTTGGAGTCAGTGCTTGATCAGCATGTGGGGCAGGAGATTTCAACCATCATTGAGCGTGCGGGTGAGCAGATCGAGCTGAGTCTTAAGGTGCAGGATCTGGATGAGATTACCCCGTCACGTTATATCGAGATCGGCAATGCGATCCTGCATGAGCTTTCCTATCAGCAGGCACGTAGTTTTCATATCCCGGTGTCGGGTATCTACGTCGCCTATGGTGGTTACGCCTTTGGTAATGAGTCGATAAGGCGTGGCAGTGTCATCACCTCAATCGCAGGACAAGAGGTGCGCACATTAGCCGAGGCGGAAGCGGTGTTGAAGACCCTCAGTGATGGAGAGCAGTTTTCTGTCCGTTTCTTTCTGTTAGTGAATCCGCGTCAGCAGATGCAACGTATCGTCACGATGGACCGGCGCTGGTTTCCTGCCGCCACCTGTCATCGTAATGATAAAGCAGGGGTGTGGCCCTGTAACGAGTGGCCAGCGCAGACTTCAGTCGCCAGACCGTTGCCGAGTACCACCCGCTTTGTGACGTCAGATGAGCCCGCATTACAGCGCATGGCACAGTCACTGGTGCTGGTAAATTTCGACATGCCCTACGTGGTGGAAGGTATCAGTGATACTCATTACACCGGTGCGGGGCTGGTGGTCGATGCTGAGCGTGGTTGGGTGCTGGTCGATCGTGATACCGTGCCGACCACTATGGGTGATGTGCATATCACCTTCGCCGGTTCACTGGAGGTACCTGGCAAGGTAGCGTTTATTCATCCGCTACATAATCTGGCAATGGTCTCCTACGATCCCGCATTGATTGGCGACACGCCGGTGCGTAACGCAACCTTTTCAGATAAGTGGCTCTCGCCCGGTGACGATGTCTGGCTAGTCGGGGCCAAGGCCAATCACAAGTTGATTTCACATAAAACGACAGTGGAGGAGGTCGATATGTTCAGCCTGCCGATGCCTTCTGTGCCGCGTTATCGTGTGACCAATATAGAAGCGATTTCGTTGACCAGTCAGGCCAACACGGTGGGTGGTGTATTGACCGACCGCGAAGGTGCGGTACAGGCGTTATGGTCAAGCTTCGGTTATCAAAACAGCAACCAGTTCAGCAGCATGTTGGTCGGTGTCTCTGCGGAGCTGATACTGGATCAATTGCAGTTACAGCAGCGGACTGAATCGACCGAGATAACACGAACGATATCCACTGAGCTGAATCTTGTGCCATTGAGTGAGGCGCGTAAACGCGGACTTAATAACGAATGGGCACTGACGATGGAAGCGCATAACCCAGAGCAGCGTAATGTACTGATGGTGGTGCGTATGGTTGCCGGGACTCCAGCGGCGGCAGTACTGGAAGAGGGTGATCTTATATTGGCGATTGATGGTAATGTCGTGACCACCTTTCTTGAAGTGGAGCGCGCTGCACGACAAACAGCATTGAAGATGACGTTGCTACGCCGTGGTGAAATTGTTGAAGTTGATCTGCAGACTGAGGTGCTGGGTGACACGGGCCTGAAGAGGATTGTCAGCTGGGCTGGAGCGATCTTTCATCGTCAGCAACGTGAGATCGCCGCGCAACGAGGGCGTGATGAAAAGGGGCTCTATGTGTCATGGATCTGGAAAGGGACCCCGGCGGCGCACTATGGACTGGTGCCCTCTTCGTTACTGACTGAACTGGAAGGCGTCGCGATCAGTGATCTGGATGGCTTTGTCGCACGTCTTAAAGAAGTAGCAGAGAAAGAGTCCGTACGTATCAAAATGTTAAGCCTCAATGGTAAAGAGACCATGTTGACACTGAAACTGGATAATCAGTACTGGCCTGCGTTTGAGTTGCGATACAGTGAAAAAAACGGCTGGCAGCGGAGCACCATAACGCAATAGCAAGTATAAAAAGTTGTTATAGGTAATTGATTTTCAACGTTTTATGCTGGATAAAAGTTAAGATTAATTTTTGATGCTTTAGAGTATCGTAAATAGAAATATGGTTTCTGGGGAGGAAGCTATCGCTGGCGGCCATGGAGAGCGAAGCGAGGACTGCTAGTCGCCGGTAGGCCACGCCGTCTGCTCTTTCGTAGTTGTGAGCGTTAGCGAGCGAGCGGCGGAAGTGGGCGTAGAGCCATTGTGGTAGCAGTGTTGAGGCAACGAGAGAACGAAGTGAGCAAGGTTGTGCGAAAGCGCTGCGGACGCAGGGCGGTCGGGGAAAAAGGAATCAGCTGTCGCGTAAGTGAGTGAATTATTGGCATGGACACCAAATAATTTTTAGCGAAGTAGCGACACAACCGGCGTACGTGTAGAAATGATAGTTACATGGAGAGCTATTTGTTTAGCTCTCCATGTTTAGTAATTAAAGAGTGCCTTTCCTGTGTGAGTTAAAGTTTTCTACGACGTCGTGCTGCAACACCCATTCCAAGGAGGCCCAGCCCCATCAAAGCAATCGAAGCAGGTTCGGGTACAGTTGTGCTTGAATTTTTTACGTAAACGGTGAGATGTGAAATGTCAAATTGACCTTTATTATTATCGTAATCTGTATTCCAGCCCCAGCCCGTTGCCGCCATATTAGAAAGGAAGGTTGAGTAGACACCGTCAAATTTCAGCGCGATTAAATATTCACTGTATCCGGCGTCGGCAAACGTGAATGTGCCTGATGTAGTGCCCCAATTAGTACCAGTGATGAGGGTGCCGTCGGCACCGTCAGCTTTATCTAGTTGAACCCAGCCACCATCGAGGCCGCCATCGCCTGACAAATTAGTTCCATAACCACCCAAAGCCGCAGTTAAGCTATTGCTATCGTTACCGCTGTGTGGGCCACAGTTGGAGTTAAGGACAGTAGCACCGCTCATTAAGGTGTCGATAGATGACGACGCATTTGCACCGCCGGAGCCACTGTTGCCGGGAACGTCAATACAAGTTATTACTGCTGCACTAGCATTGACAGACATGAGGCATCCAAAAACGGCAATCGCCCCCATTTTTAAAATTGTATTCATTATTTGAGACCTCTAAAATTATTAATTAATTTTTATGTCAATTTATAAGCAGGCAGGGAATATGCCATAATTGTAAGCTATTGATTTATAATGAGTATATTGGGTTGTGATTTATTTAATTAAGTGTAAATAATTTTGACAGCTGAATCAGTAAGATAGAAGTATAAAATTTGATATTTATTTGTATAGTTTTGTTAATTCTTATTAAAATCAGTTGCTTACTAATTTTTTGGCGGTGTAAAGTTATCTGACATGTTCTGGTTGGTACGACAAACATCGGTACATAGCCAGTTCTTTATAACTAATAATGAACTAAGTGGATATGGCGAATAAAAATTCTTACCAGCGGCCTGACTAGCTTTATGTAGCATGATTGAGCTTTCCAAAGTCTGCTGTATTACAGCTCTGAGCTGGAGCATTTTCTAATGTTGAGAATGGTGGCTCAAGTACCCTCAAAGTAGTGATGGAGGTCTTTTTTAAGAGGCATCGTTGACCGCCAAGGAGGACGAAGCGAGGGCCACTAGTCGCCGATACGCCATCTGCCCTTTCTGTAGTTACGAGCGATAGCGGGTGACGAAGAAATGCAGGAGCGGCTTTAGTGGTAGAGGCATTTCCTACTGGCGATACCAGCGTTGCCTCAATGCATTGAATACTTTATTGGGGTAGACATCCCGCCCAAGACTGCCGTTGTAGCGTGCGAGTCCGCGGGTGAGATCACCATTTTCTTTGTCGAGATAATATTTGAGGATGGTGCAACCGAGGCGCAGGTTGGTGTGTACATGAAAGAGATTGTCATCGGGCTTACCGATCTCTTTGAGCCAGAACGGCATCACCTGCATTAGGCCTTGTGCGCCGGCATGTGAGAGTGCCCAGCGGTCGAAGTTACTTTCGACCTCGATGACCGCGAGTACCAGCTCGGGAGCCAGTTCGGCACGAGTCGCCTCAGCATGGATCTGTTTCAGTAGTTGCAGTTGTCCTTTGTGATCCTGCTTACGCACACGGCGTTGCAGGCGTTGTGACATATCCATTAGCCATACCTCTGCGTCGAAACGATCCTGAAAGCTTTCGCTGTCATTGATCGCCATCACCAACAGATCGCGCAGTTCTGAATCGGGAGCGGTCTCTTTGGCGAACAGCGGGGAGGAGGATAGCAGGCAGCAGAGTGTCAGGGCAAAGAGCCAGTGCGACTGCGACTGCAGGAAGTACCTATGGTAGAGGGCGGAGTCCAGTGCTTTTAGATGGTTACTGGATTCCGCCCTTCGCCGGAGTGACGGTATTAGGAATTTTTTAACGATTTTGAACATAAACACCCACCGTGAAGATTCTATTGATTAGATCGTCAGGTGGGCGTCTAGCTTTAGGTGGCGCTAGTGATTTTTGATGAATGCCACAATCTCTGCCAGTGGGACCTCTCTGGCTTCAGCGTCGCGGCGGTGTTTGTATTCGACAATATCGCTGTCGAGGCCGCGTTCACCCAGTACCAGGCGATGAGGAATGCCAGTGAGGTCGACATTGGCAAACATCACGCCGGGGCGCTCCTTGCGGTCATCAAAAAAGACTTCGATGCCTGCCTCGGTCATCTCCCGGTAGAGCGTTTCGCACGCTTCTCGCAGGCGCTGAGACTTGTGCATGTTGAGTGGTAGCAGCGCGACCTGGAACGGCGCGATCGCCTCTGGCCAGATGATGCCACCGTCGTCGTTGTTCTGTTCGATGGCGGCGGCGACCACGCGTGACACACCGATGCCGTAGCAACCCATCGTCATCGTGACGTTTTTACCGCCCTCATCAAGGCAGCTCGCCTGCATCGCTTCACTGTATTTTTGTCCGAGCTGAAAGATGTGACCGACCTCGATGCCGCGCATGATTGACAGCGTGCCTTTACCATCGGGTGAGGCATCGCCCTCAACGATATTGCGAATGTCGGCGGTAAGGGGTTCAGGTAGATCACGTCCCCAGTTGATACCGCTCAGGTGTTGGCCATCGCTGTTGGCACCGCAGATGAAGTCTGCAAGGTGTGCGGCGCTGTGGTCGGCGATCACAGTAACCGTGAGCCCTTTTGGCCCAACCGAACCGGGTTCGCATCCGGCCGTTGCCTTGACCTGCTCGGCACTCACGAAGGTCAGCGGTGCCTCGATCTGCGCCAGCTTTTCGGCCTTGAGCGCATTGAGTTCGTGGTCACCCCGTATCACCAGTGCGACGACTGACTCTTCAACGCCCTGTACCAGCAGTGTCTTAGCCGTTTGCGCGGCATCTACCTTGAGGAATGCGCATACTTCGCTGATGCTGTTTTGATTAGGCGTGTCGACGGTCGTAAGTTCGGCAGACGGTGCGGCGCGTTCACCCGCAGGGGCAACCGCCTCGGCGAGTTCAACGTTGGCGGCGTAGTCGCTGTCGGAGGAGAAAGCGATGGCATCTTCGCCGGAGTCGGCCAGCACGTGGAACTCATGCGAGGCGCTGCCGCCGATCGCACCGGTGTCTGCCAGCACGGCGCGGAAGTCGAGCCCCAGCCGCTCAAAGATGCGCGAATAGGTGGCGAACATGATGTCGTAGGTCTGTTGCAGTGATGCTTCAGAGACGTGGAACGAGTAGGCATCCTTCATCAGAAATTCACGCGCGCGCATCACCCCAAAGCGCGGACGGCGTTCGTCGCGGAATTTGGTCTGTATCTGATAGAAGGTGGCGGGCAGCTGTTTGTAGCTGCGGATCTCGTTGCGCACCAGATCAGTGATCACTTCTTCGTGGGTCGGGCCAAAACAGAAGTCACGATCATGGCGATCCTTGAGGCGCAGCATCTCGTCCCCCATCTGGTCCCAGCGGGCTGATTCCTGCCACAACTCGGCCGGTTGTACCGCCGGCATCAGCACCTCCTGCGCATCGGCACGGTTCATCTCTTCGCGCACGATGTTTTCAACCTTACGCAACACGCGCAGGCCGAGCGGCAGCCAGCTGTAGAGGCCGCTGGCGAGCTTGCGGATCATCCCCGCGCGCAGCATGAGTTGATGGCTGATCACCTCTGCGTCGGCAGGGGTCTCTTTGAGGGTGGCGGAGAGGAACTTTGAGGCGCGCATCGGAATCCTTAATAAAACCTTAAATAGACAGTGCGGCAGATTTTATCAGATTAACGGCCCTGAAATCAGTGTTGTTGCCGCGCTGCTTACGATTAGTCGTTCGAGAAGCGCATCGACAGGTCAATGGCCCGCACATCCTTGGTCAGGGTACCGATGGCGATGTAATCGATACCACTTTCAGCCA
>CALZHD010000008.1 GCA_945787155.1 uncultured Gammaproteobacteria bacterium
ACACGCCATTTATAGTGATGCGTTATTCGACCGGTCGTTATACTATATCGCCAATATCGGGAGATCTGTGCTGAGTCGCCTGCAACTAAAAAATATTACAACACACCACGTCGGCCCAATAACGCTAACGGTTCCAGCAGGGCAGTCTATTTCATTACGCGGTCGCTCAGGCAGCGGCAAGAGCCTGCTATTGCGTGCGATCACAGATCTTGACCCGCACCACGGAGAAGCACTGCTCGATGAAGTAACATGCGAGCATTACAGCGGCTCACAGTGGCGTCGGCGGGTTGGCTACCTGCCTGCCGTTAGCCAGTGGTGGGGCGATAACGTACGCGAACATTTTAATGACGATATCGATCCTCAATTACTTTCAAGATGGCTAAATACCCTGCGACTCGATGACAATATTCTCGATGCGCCCACAGCGACCCTCTCCAGTGGGGAACGTCAACGACTCGCACTGTTGAGAATGCTCGCAAACAGACCACAGGTATTGCTGCTGGATGAGCCGACGGCGAGCCTCGACCCGGAAAACGCACGCGGCGTCGAAACACTCGTTGCCGATTACCAGTCACAATCCCAATGCGCAATTATCTGGGTCACTCATGACCCACAGCAGTGCCAACGTATCGCCACACGCCATTATCTCATTGAGCAGGGAAAACTGCTGTCGCAGCCGGAGGACCGATGGAATTAATCACGCTCTCGCCATGGGATTTATCCCTCGCCGCACTGTTGATCATGGCGCTGGCGCTGCTCTCATTCCAGATGCAGCTCGGCGTGAGTCGTTCAATCATCATCGCCGCACTGCGCACGGTCATCCAGTTGCTGCTCATCGGCCTGATATTGAAGTGGCTATTTGGCACGACTCACCCCGGGTGGCTCATTTTAGTCTCGTTAATCATGCTACTGGCCGCTGGACGCGAGGTGATGGTACGTCAGCAGCGCCGCTTTGCTGGCATCCAGAGCTTCGCGCTCGGCACCCTATCACTCTTTATCTCTACGATTGTGGTGACAACGCTGGTGCTAACAGTGGTGATCTCTGCTGACCCCTGGTACACGCCGCAATATGCAATCCCGCTGCTGGGGATGATGTTTGGCAACACCATGAACGGCATCGCGCTGGGGCTCGACCGCTTAACCCAGACCGCATGGCAGCAGCGCGATGTGATCGAAGCGCGCCTGATGTTAGGGCAAACACCACCACAGGCGATTGGCGATATCCGCCGTGAAAGCACCCGCAGCGGCATGATCCCGATCATCAACGCCATGGCGGTAGCCGGCATCGTGAGTCTGCCAGGGATGATGACCGGCCAGATCCTCGCCGGCGCAGACCCCATGGACGCGGTGAGCTATCAAATTTTGATCATGTTCATGGTCACTGCCGGCACAGGCCTGGGGACTATTTTTGCGGTTGTGATGGCTTCGCGACACCTCTTCGACGAGCGAGAGCGCCTCCGCCTTGATCGACTACAAAAGGCTGTTGTCTGAGCATAAAATGCCGATAAGCTAAATATTCCACTCACTATTAGAGATGAACGGCAATGTTACGAGGGATCAAGGGGTTAACAATCGCGCTCTGCGCCGCAATGTCACTGCTCGCACTCGATGCAACGGCTGCCCGTTTTTACAAATCGGTCGATGAAAATGGCAAAGTCATTTTCAGTGACCGCCCTGCCAGCTCAGCCGATGAACAGATCGATGTAAAAGTGTTTACCCCAGACGTACCAGCACCCGCCGTCCCGACCGCAAAAAAGCCTGATGAGAAAACAAAAAAGGACGGCGACGCGAAAGACGACAAAAACGAGGCAAAAGCAGACCTGAAGGCACTGCAAAGTAAACGCGATGAAAACTGTAAAAAGGCAAAAAGCCGCCTGCAAAAACTACAGACGGTTAGTCGCCTTTACTCCGAAGATGGAAAAGGTAACCGCACCTATGTCTCTGATGAAGAACGCATGAAACAACTCACCGATGCGCGCGCATCGATCAAAGAGTGGTGCAAATAGTCACCACATTCTACAAGTCGCCACAGAACAAACGCTATATACTACTCCCTGAAATCATTAATTCAGGGATATCAACAATGCTGTGGGTCAAAGCCTTCCATGTCATCTTCATGGTCACCTGGTTTGCCGCGCTATTCTATCTGCCGCGACTGTTCGTCTATCACGCGATGAGTGATGATGCGATCAGCAATGATCGCTTCAAGGTGATGGAACGCAAACTCTTCTACGGCATCATGACCCCCGGTGCCGTACTGACCACCATCTTTGGGCTGTGGATGTTATTCGACTACGGCTGGGCCCTCTACGCCAGCATGGGATGGCTGCACCTCAAGCTGCTCATCGTCGCGATATTGATCGCCTACCACCTCTACTGCGGCAAGCTCGTCACAGCGTTCAAACAGGATCGCAATCAACACAGTCACGTCTTCTATCGCTGGTTCAATGAGTTGCCGGTTTTATTGTTAGTAGCTGTGATCATCCTGGTCGTCGTCAAGCCATTTTGACCACCACATAAACCCAACGGCAACCATCGGTCTTTGTCTTCCGCACCAGTGGATAGTTCACTATTAATTACAACCAGTTACGCATGTCCAATCACACCATTCCTGGCTATCTCTATAAGCTAATAGGGATTTTTCTATGTCAACCAGAAAATCTTATACACAATCATTTTTTTTACTGCGACCTTTTCTACAATGGCGCCCAACCGGGACCAGCAAAACATCAATAAAATAACTAATCTATTGTTTTTAAAAGACTTAGTGCTTCCGATTAAATTTTAATCAATTTAACACAAAGCCAATAAAAACGTGGCCTTCGCAACGATGACCCCAATCCTTCCACAGAGTTATCCACAGCTTTTGTGGATAATCACTTATTCTCTTTTATCACAATGAGTTATCAATTTTTACTAGATTTTTCTTAACACTTCGACGGTAATTTGACTCAGCGGAACCATGGGCACCTGGCGGTGAACATGATAGAGTCCTGCGCCATGCAAACAGCCAGTGTCTCCCCGGGTGCCTCACAGGGCATCATACAGGTCGCCGTCCCTTCACCACTCCCGCAAACCTTCGACTATCTACTGCCAGCCGACTGCTCAGTGGCCCAAATTGCCCCTGGTGCACGGGTACGCATTCCCTTTGGCCGTAGCCACAAGATCGGCATTGTAATGGCGCTCGAAAGTGACAGCCGTATCGACCCCTCTCGCCTCAAACCGGCCATCGAACTACTCGACCACGGTGCGCTTCTACCGCCGGCGATACTATCACTGGCGCAGTGGGCGAGCCGTTATTACCACTATCCGATTGGCGAAGTGCTCTCGGCCACGTTGCCGACGCTGCTGCGCCAGGGAGAAGCGGCCCAAATTACCAAGCCTTCTGGTGAAAAGATGTGGTTGCTGAATGACAGCGGTCGGGCAATTAGCCCACAGACACTGAAGCGTGCACCGCGCCAGCTTGCGCTGCTACAACACCTGCAACAGTCTGAAAAGGCGCTCAATGCCAGCGAACTTGATGTGCAATTTGAAAACTGGCGTGGGGTGATGCGCAGCCTGCACGAAAAAGGCTGGATCGATATTCAGGAACAGACCACCCTGCCATCACCGGCCGCAGAAACCACTACCGCCCCCGAACTCAACGCCGCACAAACATTCGCCTGCGATGCTATTCACAACGCACTTGGCGGTTTTCAATCGCTACTGCTGGATGGCGTCACTGGCAGCGGCAAGACCGAGGTCTATTTCAACGCCGTCGAACAGGTGCTGCGTGCGGACAAACAGGCGTTAATTCTGGTACCTGAAATCGGGCTGACACCACAACTGCTGAAGCGCTTTCAGCAGCGCTTTGCGGTAAAGATTGCACTGCTGCACTCAGGTCTCAATGATAAGGCACGGATGAATAGCTGGTTGCAGGCAAAAGCGGGCGATGCACCGATCGTCATCGGCACCCGCTCAGCCGTCTTCACCCCGATGGCGCGACTCGGTATCATCCTGATTGATGAAGAACATGACCTCTCCTTTAAACAACAGGAGGGTTTTCGCTACCATGCGCGCGATGTCGCTATTCGGCGCGCACAGCAGGCAGGGATTCCGATTGTGCTCGGCTCGGCAACACCCTCGCTGGAGAGCCTGCACAATGCGCGACAGGGACGCTTTCAACATCTGACCCTGCCGGAACGGGCCGGTAACGCGGCGCATCCAAAAATACGCCTTCTCGATGTGCGCCAGCAAAAATTGACCGAAGGCTTTTCAACCACGCTGTTGCAGGCAATTCAGCACCACCTCGACAGGGGACAACAGGTGCTGCTGTTTCTCAACCGCCGCGGCTATGCGCCGACGCTGATCTGTCACGACTGCGGCTGGCTCGCCAACTGCTCACGTTGCGATGCCCATATGATCCTGCACAAATCACGCAATTTGCTGCGTTGCCACCACTGCGACAGCCAACGGCGCATTGATACTCAGTGTCCAGATTGCGGCAGTGTCGACCTGCGCCCACTGGGGCAGGGCACCGAAAGAGCCGCCGAGGCACTGGCCGAACTGTTCCCGCAGAACGAGATCATCCGCATTGATCGTGACAGCACGCGCCGCAAAGGAGCACTACAGTCGCTACTCAAACAGGTACAGCATGGCCACGGTCAAATCCTGCTCGGCACCCAGATGCTGGCCAAGGGCCACCATCTGCCCAATGTCACCCTGGTCGGCATACTCGATGCCGATCAGGGGCTGTTTGGACTCGACTTCCGTGCCAGCGAGCGCATGGGACAGCTGATCATTCAGGTAGCGGGTCGCGCCGGGCGCGGCGACAAGCGCGGCGAAGTACTGATCCAGACTCATCACCCGGAGCATCCGCTACTCAACGGCATTATCCATCATGACTATAGCCGCTTCGCTAGCGATCTGCTCATCGAGCGATCACAGGCACAACTGCCGCCATTCCGCCATATCGCACTGTTGCGCGCCGAGGCAAGCCGCCGTGATCAGCCCCATGCATTTCTTAGCGCCGCGCGCGACATGGGATTCCAGCTCGCCAATACCCAAGGGGCACACTGTCCCACTGAGCTGCTGGGACCGATTCCCGCCGCGATGGAGAAGCGAGCAGGTCGTTACCGCGCACTGCTATTAATACAGACCCACCAGCGCGCCACCCTGCACAATTTTCTGCGCCACTGGTTGCCACAACTATCGCAACTGCCACAGGCAAAAAAGGTGCGCTGGTCGATCGATGTCGATGCGATGGAGATTGGCTAATCGGCACAATAGATTAAAACGGTCTAACGCTTGAATGTTGGGCCAGACTCCGGATAATAGGTCGCCAGCCATTGTTGGCCACTAATAAACTCACCGATCTATCAAAGCGTCAATGAAAACCCAATTACAAGCACTTATCACCCAGGCCGTCACGACTCTACAGCAACGTGACGACCTGCCAGCAGAGATCCATCTCGATATTCAGATAGAACGCACCCGCGATAAAAATCACGGTGATTTCGCCTGCAATGTCGCGCTGATGCTGGCTAAACAGGCGCGCTGCAAACCACGCGACCTCGCACAAAAAATCGTCGATGCACTGCCAGCATCAGCGATGGTCAATAAGGTTGAGATCGCTGGCCCTGGCTTCATCAATTTCTTCATGACCGAAGGTTCACAGCGCGCAGTGATCAATAAAATTATTGAAAGCGGCGAGGCCTTTGGCCACAGTACGATTGGCCAGGGAAAACGGGTTCAGGTCGAGTTTGTCTCTGCCAATCCCACCGGCCCGCTGCATGTCGGCCACGGACGTGGTGCCGCCTACGGTGCAACGGTCGCAGACCTGCTCGCCGCCGCGGGCTTCAAGGTACACCGCGAATATTACGTCAATGACGCAGGACGACAGATGAACATCCTCGCCGCCAGCACCTGGCTGCGTTACCTTGAAAATTGTGGCGAGGCGATCATCTTTCCGAGCAACGGCTACAAGGGTCAATATATCTACGACATCGCTGCGGCGCTGCATCAAACCTATGGCGACGCCCTACGTCATGCCGCCAACACGGTGCTGGACGACCTGCCCGAAGACGAAAATGCCGACGGTAGCGGCGACAAAGAGTTGTACATCGATGCGCTGGTCGAACGCAGTAAGACGCTGCTGGGTGAGGAAGGTTATAAAATTGTCTTCGATGCGGCACTCAACAGCATCCTTGCAGATATCCGCGAAGATCTGCAAGAGTTTGGTGTTATCTACGAAGAGTGGTTTTCAGAAAATTCGCTGGTCGCCTCCGGTGCGATCGATCGCGCGGTGGGTCGCCTTAAAGTAAGCGGTCACCTCTATGAGCAGAACGGCGCATGGTGGTTTCGCTCCACTGACTTTGGTGATGAAAAAGATCGTGTCGTGATTCGTGAAAATGGCCAGGCAACCTACTTCGCCTCAGACATCGCCTACCATATGGACAAGCTGGAACGCGGCTTTGATCGCGTTATCGACGTGTGGGGGGCCGATCACCACGGCTACGTGCCGCGTGTTAAGGCCGCGCTGCAAGCACTTGGTGATGATGTTGATAAACTGGATGTGCTATTGGTTCAATTTGCGATCCTCTATCGTGGTGGCGAAAAGGCACAGATGTCGACACGCAGCGGAGAATTTGTCACGCTGCGTCAACTGCGCGAAGAGGTGGGTAACGACGCCGCACGTTTCTTCTATGTGATGCGCAAGTGTGAACAGCACATGGACTTCGACCTCGACCTTGCCAAATCGCAGTCGAATGACAATCCGGTCTTTTATATTCAATACGCCCATGCACGCATCTGTAGCGTGATGCGCCAACTGGATGAAAAAGGACTTTCGTGGCAACTGCTCGATGAAGATAAATTTGCTTTGCTCGACAACGAACACGAGCAGGCACTGATCACCACACTGTCACGCTATCCCGAAGTGGTCGAGGCCGCAGCGCTTGCCCACGAGCCACACCAGATCGCCTATTACCTGCGTGATCTCGCCAATGATTTCCACACCTATTACAACGCCCATCAATTTATTGTTGATGAAGAAGCCGTTCGCAATGCACGACTCGCGCTGATCATTGCGGTACGTCAGGTGATCAGTAACGGCCTTGGCCTGCTGGGTGTCAGCTCACCTGATAAGATGTAACCGTGACAAAAGACTACAAGCGACCCAGAAAAAAAGCCCAGCAGAAAAAAAGCTCCAACATCGGCTGGGGCTCTTTGATGGTTGGCATGCTGATCGGTCTGGTGATTGGCCTCGGCGCCTATCTCTACACCCAGTTCAACCATCCAGCATCGGAGGTTGCGACTGCATCACCTACTGCGCCCAGCGCTAAGCCGTCGACCACGACCAACAAGCCTTCAAGCAAGGAAATCGCGCCCGAAAAGTCTCGCTTCGACTTTTACACCCTGCTACCCGAAATGGAAATCTTTATCCCGGAACAGGACAAAGAAACCGCGCTCAGAATTCCGAAACTTAAGCGCCCTGGCACTTATGTATTGCAGGTAGGCTCTTTCAAGCACTTTTCTGATGCCGATGCCTTTAAGGCACAACTTGCGCTGCAAGGGTTCGAGTCTAAAATTCAGACGGTCACGATCGACAGTGACACCACCTGGCACCGAGTACGCATCGGCCCCATTACCGAGATGCCAACTCTAAACCAGACCCGCGCACGCCTCAGACAAAATGATATCGAATTTATGCTGCTGAAAATAAAGTCTAAATAAATCGTAAAAAGAGGATAGGCAAGATGGATATCATATTTTACATTGGCGCGGCATTGGTCGTGCTGGCGGTAGTGGTCAAACTGGTAGCAGTGAAAAATCGTCACCGCGCTGCCAGCAATGTGGTCTTCGCCAAATACACCTTCAATAAACTTGCCGTCGCCCAACAAAATACCATTCATGACAAGGCGATTGAAATGGTACTGGCGTCCAATACCAAACTGCGCGGCTTTGCCAATGAGGTCGAACGTTTTGGCTGGTACGCATTGGCAATGAATGCACTCGGTATTGATTCTGCCGTGCCGGATAACCCCAGCTGGTACAAAATTAAAAATCCATATAGCGCCATCATTCCTGGCGACTCGATGATCTATAATGTCACCGGCGCTTTGCAGCAGCAGTACGCAATCACGGTTAAGGTCAGTGCTGAAAAAGGCTACCTAGAAAAATCAGCGGCTAAATCCAGGGCGAAAAAGAAGCCTGAAAAGAAATAATACAGCGGTCAATAAAGGCGGCGACCCATCAATCGGCCACCACCCCTCACCGAGCAACCGCTACAACTAAGCCAGAAAAAGTCGCTGCACAGCAGCAAGATCAAGGCAGGTCAGTTCGACATCGCCCTGTAACACCTGACACGGCGCATTGGGTTCACCCATCTGATCCAGCACCACGACTGCCCCACTGAAATCATCCTCTTTTGTATAGCCATTAATAGTGATGATGGTCTTGAGCCCCGCCCCCTGTGACGAGAGAATCCCGTTGCGTGAATCTTCAAAGGCGATACACTGCTCCGCCTGCAATCCCATCTTCTCCATCGCATAGGTATAGATATCGGGTGCTGGTTTTTTCGCGGGCACTACATCCCCCGCCGCGATCACTTCAAACCACTGCATCGCCTCGCTACCCAATGTATTGCTAATCAGTGCCTCCACATTCGCAGGGGTAGTAGTGGTCGCTATCGCCAGTCGCATATTGGCGGTGCGGGCCTCTTTAATCAAACGCTCAACGCCTGGCCGCAATGGGATCTCACCACGCTGCATCATTTCGACAAAATGACGCGTTTTGGCAGCATGCAGACCCGCGACAAACTCATCGAACTGTGCAGGTTTTTCAAAATCGGTATTAAATTTTTCCAGATAAAAACGGATACGTTCTTTGCCGCCGGTCACGCTTAGCAATTCGCCGTAGAGCGCTTCACTCCACTCCCAATACAGCTCAGCCTCTACAAATGCGGCATTGAATGCCACCCGGTGTCCGTCTCGTTCTGTATCTGCAAGGGTGCCGTCTACATCAAAAATCAGCGCCTGTAACTCATTCGCCATACCAGCCTCATTAGTCAATTATACGAAGGCGTGATTTTCTCATACTCAAAGAACGAGCACACGTAGTTTCAGCCGTTGTCTACTCTATACCACGATAGACAAAACATAAGTTGACCCAGCGTGGTTTAATTGTAACTAGCTTTACCACAACAGGGCATTAAAAATTATGGCTATAAAAAGAACAAGACTTCCAGGTAATCAGAGCTCGGATGTTACCCTGTTTCTTCCCTGAGTTTTGGAGGCATACAAAGCCTTGTCAGCACGATCTATGAGGCTAGGTATATCATCACCCTTTTTCATGGCTGTAACACCAATTGAAATCGTCACTTTGGACAGTGGCTCACCAGTATCCATTTTCTTGATTCGCATCCTCTCTACACCACTGCGAAGAACCTCAGCAATTTTTACCCCATTTATCACGCTGGTGCCTGGCAACAACACAGCGAACTCTTCGCCACCAAATCGAGCTGCCACATCCTTGTCATTCACATTAGCGGAAAGAAGACGTGCGGCGGAAATAATGACCTTGTCTCCCACAAGATGGCCATAGGTATCATTCACCCGCTTAAAGTGATCGATATCCACCATTAGCAAACACAAATCGGTCAATTCTTCACTGCCCAGCTGGCTCATCAACTCTTTCGTAGCAGACTCAAAGGCACGACGATTTTTCAAAGCGGTGAGTGGGTCCGTGGTGGCTTCCTTCTGTGTACGCGCCAGTTCGGTTTTCAATGCCTCAACTTCACCTTGAGTATCTTCTAGCATCTGCTTCATCATCTGGCCATTTTTGGCAGATGCCTGGGCTTCCTGAACCACCTCCGCGAGAATATCCCTTGCATTTTCTGCGGACGAAACATCGGCAAGCTATTCAGAATGTCCCTGCAATACCTGAGCTGAATGGCTAGCCTTCGACTGAGCCTGCCCGACCCTGGCCAGCGTTTCTTCAACAATACTGCCCATATCAGCACGCGCCTTCTCGATGCTGCGCAGGTCTTCATCCCAGACATAACGCCGGTAGAGCTCATCGGCTGTTTCAGGGGTAAGACCAGCGGGACTGGAAAAGAGCTGTTCCAGCTTGTTAGTCAATTCCTCGTTACGTTTGGAGGCGTACTCATAACACAAAGAATAATTTACCGGGTTCGGTGAAAGTTTATATTTACCCAGTATCGTCAACGTCAGGCGCAGTAATTCCTTAGCCTGCTCGGGTGTCTCATTGTGAATGAATGGTGACTCGATATTGTTTCGTGTTGCTTTCATTTGTCATCAATTAATTTTACAGTGCTTTTCAAGGTCGCTACTCTGGTAACCGCATCTCTGGGCATTCCGCCCAGAATTAATCAGAGGTTCCTTAACATATATCGTCGCGTGCCAAGCTTTATTTAGGCAAAAATCGAAAGCCGCAAAACCGGGATTAGCACATAGCAAGCAGCCAGGATGAAATGAAACGTAACAGAGGTTGATAGAATAGCGCTTCCTACATTACTTTGAATATCTGGTTTCTCTTGAGTGCAGTATCACGCGTATCTGAGATCAGAGTAAAACTAAATGTCCACTCCCCGCGTCACCATCGTTTGTCCAAAGCGGGCAACATATTCTTTGAGACACGCCACCCTTTCTACTCTTGCCCCTTTATCCAACCAATTTCCCATGCGGTCTGCAAGCCAATAACCGCCTCATTAAGCCCTTTCGGTATTTCAGCATTCATCTGATCCAATGGAATACGCCCTCCCATCACTTCGGCATATTGCTGTGGATAGAGCGGTACTTTATCTGGTTCGGCATAGCCATCGGGAAATGCGGGCTGATTGTTGGCAAATGAGTACTTATCTGTCGCGCCCAACGTATGCAGCATCTCATGCGTGATCACAAAATTGTTCTTCTGCGCCATCTGCTTATGAGCAAAGGCATGCACGATACTCAACATGCCTTGCTCTATGCCGGTTGAATGCGGCAATTTTTCATATACTTTAGGATCGTAAAACATAGTGAAGATTCTAATATCTGGCTTTGGCCCTCCGTATGTATCCACCACAAATGCCCAGTAACGAAAATTGAGACTCCATAAAATGGTATTCACTATATTCTGCTCTGCTGGTGGCATCGGCGGCATTTCAGCGATCACCGGCCCCATGCGAACATCAAGTGGATCACTGATCACAATGCCATAACGCGCTGCCTCGCGACGCATAAATTGGTTCATCTGGGAGAAGTTGCCATCTTTCAACGTCTTGATATAAGTAGAAGTAGCGTTACTTTCATCTCCATTGATCGGATAGATTACCACCCGCAGTGGTTGGTCCCAATCTGAGGTATTAGCCTTCACAAAGAATTTATCGAGTGCGACAAACAGCAAAATCAGCAACAGAATCAGGACACGCACATCTTTGAAAGTAGTGCCGCTTTTTTTATCTGGGCGTTTGTTAGGCGGGGTGACGGCAGGCTCCGCATTGACTTGCTTCGCTTCAGGCTTAAATTTTTGATAGGCGATGCCACACCGGGGGCATTGCCAGTCAGGCACCTCTTCAACCTCATGCCGCACATATTGACATTTAGGACACTTCATCATGCCGTTCTCACATACTATCGATTGTTCACCACACCCTCAGCTCATGCATGGCACCTTGTTACTGGATATCGACAGTCAGCGAGCAATATCAAATCAAAATGAATCTTTCCTCGACCCCCTTACTTATCATTTCCCGGTGTATAGACCGGCCCCGGAAATTGGCTCACATTTCCACCCTTTTCTGACAGCTCAGTGATCTTTCCCTGTCCTTCCTTCGCGACCTCGTCGATGCGGACAATCGAGTGCATCGGGATAAAGCTTCTTTTAACGCCGGCAAACTCAGACTTGAGCCGTTCCTCAGCCGGATCAACCACGACGGAACTGTTTTCACCAAAGATCAGCTCTTCAATTTCAACAAAACCGTATAGATCTCCCTGATAGATCTCCCGCGCGTATAGCTCATAGAGCTTGCCCTGATTGAGGAAAATCACCTTGTAGATACTTTTTCTGCTCATAATGACCTTGCGGACCCTTGCGTAATGATTGCTTCATCGAGCGGCAGAGGATATCAGTCTATTTTTCTTATTAATAGCCCCGCGCGTTGCGTCGCTCGAGATACTTAGTCTTTATCATGCTAACCTGCTCACATGACCGATAATGCCACCTCTGTACAGAAGTAAGGATAAAGTGATCCCCTCAACCGATCTCTTCGGCGCCGCCCAGCAATGCCTGGCCGCCAGCAGTGTGGTGGATAAACTACGCCTGACAAAGACCACAGCACAACTGTGGCTCGATGGCCACTATTCTCTAATTTCGGAGACACCGCCACAGCCCATCGGCGAGCCAGGAAGGCCTGCGAGGCCTGAACTGGTGATACCAGGTGATGTCCCCCGGCGCGGCCTCGGCAGTGAAGCGGGGCGCGCCGCGCTGATCCATGCCGTCACCCATATCGAATTTAACGCAATCAATCTTGCTTGGGATGCCGTTTACCGTTTTCGTGGATTGCCGGCGCAATATTACAGTGACTGGGTGCGCGTCGCCGATGAAGAGGCGTATCACTTTGAGCTGCTATCAAAACGATTACAAAACCTCGGCTATCAATATGGTGATTTCCCCGCCCACAACGGTCTGTGGGCGATGGCACAAAAGACCGCCGATGATCCAATGGTACGCATGGCATTGGTACCACGTGTATTGGAGGCGCGCGGACTCGATGTAACCCCCGGCATGATGCAGCGTCTAAAAAAGGTTGGTGATGATGGCACGGTCGAGATTTTGAAGACCATTCTGCACGACGAGATTGGCCACGTCGAAATCGGCTCCCGCTGGTTCAAGTACTTTTGTGATGAACGCGGACTCAATGCAGAAAGCACCTTTCGTGAACTGATAAATGCCTATTTTATCGGTGAACTGCGCGGACCGTTTAATTATGAAAAACGTCAACAAGCAGGCTTCAGCGTTGATGAGCTAAAGACACTTGAAAAACTGGCTGCTCAACCTGCCATCGATTGATGATCTAGTATAACTCGTTCGATGGAATCTTCCTGTAAAGCCACTGCCAGTCGCTTATCAACCGTAGCTGAAAGCCAGCTCGACAAACCTACTGAAAAGATCACATCATCATCCTGCATAACTATGCCAGCCCCATCCTGCAGTATCAATACAGATCGGCCCGATAGATCTGCCAGACGCTGTAATTCGCCTATTTCATTCATCGCCAATGGTGAAGCCGGATCAAAGTGTGGACTAACATGAAATGGAATACGTCCCATCGCATGAAACTCCATTATCCCTGCGATGTTTTCATCAGGGCAGGTTGTCGGGATCGCAGCGGTAGAAATATCAGCTGACAGGATAATCGAGCCGGCAGACTCAGCGACAATAATGCCCCCGAGTGCTTCAAATGTCTGTAAAAGAGAGAATAGACCAATCTCCCTCGCATAGGCGAGAAACTGATAGGTATTTCCGCCAGAGAGATAAACCGCATCAGAGGTGAAGATTTCATCGCGCAGCTTCTGTTTTTCACGGTAGGCGTCTTTACTCAGTACATGCGCATTAAAGCCGCAGGCGTTGAAGTAGTCTCTCGCTTCAAACGCCGCCCAATGCTCATCCGGAGAATAGGGAATAGTTACCAATCGATGCGACACCCCAAGCTCGTAATGTAAGCGGCGATCAAGCGCCGGCACATCCCCACTATATATAAACAGCATCCCACACTCCCTACAAACCGACCGTCCATTATAGCGACGTACCTGCTAAAAAACGCGACGGTCATCACAGGAATTAACCAACAATTACAAATAGTTAACAGTTGATAGCGAATATAGGCGAAAAATACCTAAATATAGTACTACGGCTATTGGCATATTTTTACAGCACGTTGCAATCAAATCGATCACAGGACTGTTCCTACAGTATCACTCTGATATTCAGGGCTGCCACCAACACCACGGGAGAAAAACATGACATCATCGATAGCATCGAAAATAGCCAGCCTCAGCATACTCTTTGCTGCACTCACCTTCTCGACAACGGCCATCTCGGCCAATGACCCCTCGATCAAAGGCGATCTCAGAGAGAACATTCAACAGTCGATGTCCCACTTCATCGAACAACAGACAATCGATGAACATCTCTATGTTTATGATGCACTCAAAGGTAAATTATTACAGCTCAAACTTGAAAAACTACATAGCGGTATTGTTAAAAAGGGTAATTTCTATGTCAGTTGCGCCGATTTCATCGATCAAAACGGCAACAAGGTCGACATTGATTTTATGGTACGCAAGGCCAAAAATAGCCTGATCACTACACAGGCACTGGTACACTCCATCAATGGTAAAAAACGCAAGTATCACCTTGAGGAACTATAGCTCATCATAAATTAACGGGAGTTCTCGTTTGTCTGAGTCACTTGCAATGTTATTACAACACGGTTACCGCTATGCGCTGTCGCTGGCTCACCACACCGCCAAAGCGGAAGACCTGTTGCAAGATGCCTGGGTCGCCGTGATTCAGGCAGGCGGACCTCATGAAAAAGGCTATCTGTTCTGTGCCATCCGAACACGCTTTTATAATCAACACAAACGCGAGCTGCTGGCACCCATGGAACCACTAGCGCCCATCCATGAATCCATTCTGGAAACTGGCGACGGACTAAACACAGTACTACATGGTATCGAAGATCCAAGACTTGAAACTGCGCTTGCTCAACTGCGCGGCATTGAGCGCGAGGTGCTATTTCTAAATGCGGTCGAAGGCTACACTGCACAGGAGATCACTACCATTACAGGTCAGGCGAGAGGTACTGTACTCAGCATGCTAAGCCGCACCAGAAATAAAATTCAACGCCACTTCATCGCAAGCACAAACAGGGCGGTGCAACATGACTGATCATTACTCAACTGACGAACTCATCAAGGACTATTACCATAAACAGAATCTCTCTGCCGACAAGTTGCAGCAGATGACCGAGATTGCACAACTAAAAAACCAGCAAACCAAACCAGCAGCGATCAACTGGAAGCAACGTTGGCTTGCACAACGTAACATCTCAATCGCCGCATCATTATTACTTGCGGCAATCATTTCATTGCAGTGGATTATCGCAACACCGACTCAGCAACAGCTTGTCGCAAGCATTGCACAGGAGATCGCAATCAATCACCAAAAGCAATTTGGTAGCGACTTCAAGGCGGCAAGTTATATTGGGCTTAGAAACGCGATGAAAAAACTCGACTTCAAGCTTGTTGATCCTGACAGACTCAAAGCAAGAGGACTCCAGATACTCGGCGGTAGATACTGCTCACTGCATGGCCAGATCGCCGCACAAGTGCGGCTAAAAAATGATACTGGTGCCATCTTTACGCTCTACCAGACCAGCTCACATGACAGCTTTAACACGCTCACTGAACATAGCCAGCGTGCCAACGGCGTCGAGATTGAAATGTGGAATGAAGGTGGGGTGTTTCTTGGGATTGCAGGTTGATGGTTCATTAGACTTAAAGGCATCTAGCACAAATAGGGCAATCGCCTATCAATGTACGACAGGCGTGGTCTTTCCCGTTACTAATAACGGCTAAAACGCTTACTCCGGGAAAAAACTTCTACACGCCTCAAACGCCTGCTGTGGTGTTATATCAGCAATCTCTTTAGATGGTGGCATAATATTAACGTTCCGACCATCTGCGACATAAGCGGCGCTATCCGTTGGCGGGACATCACCAAAAAAAGCCACCACATGGGTACCCACCGCACCCGCAATATGCATTGGCCCCGTATTCGAAATCACCAGAATATCCATTCGTTCAAGTGTTGCCTTGTAGCGTTCAAAATCTAGCGGCGGTGTTAACATTGTTACCGCGCCATTACTGAGACGCACAATCTCTTCACCGACATCCACCTCATCAGGCATCAAATCCATAATGATGCGAATATCGAGAGAGTGCTCTTTGCCATAGGCAGTAATCAATTTCGCCAACTCGGCAAACGACTGTGCCGGCCATAGACGAGCGGCATTCTTGGAACGGCGCCACGCCACCTTCTTGAGACCGCTGTAGGTTGGATGAAGCCCGATGACAAAAGTCTTACCCGTAATCCCTTCTTCGGCGAGAATGGCGCGCGCCTTCACACGTGCTTCATCCGTTACGGGCAGCGTAATCCAGTAATCGTTTAATGCTTCACCCACCGAACGCTGCACTGCGTCGAGGCAACGACGTGAATAGTGCGCCGACTCATTGCTGTAATCAATACAGAAGGCGTTATCAGTCAGCCGTTTCGACAGATCGCTGAAACGCGGGTTCAATTCAAAACAGAACACTCGATCATAATTTTCCTGGTGCAGCGCCTCTTCAATCTTGCGTACGTGATAAAAGGCAAGCAGTGACTTACGATCATGCACAATCAACCGGGTCACTTGCGGCGAAAAATCTTTTAATACACGCTTGCCATCCGGACTGGTCAGCACATGTATCTCAGCCTCAGGATAGGCATCGATGATCGCCCTTAATGCCGGCGTGATCATCACAATATCACCGACACGCCCAATTCGTATTGCCAGTATCTTCATGCCTCAGCCATCCGCTGTTCAGTGGGTAGATATTTATCTAGTCCATTTTGACAATAAAACATTTCGTTCTTTTCACGCATTTTTACCAGGCGATCATAGTTTTGTTGCGTGCTGCTGCGACGCTGAGGTGCGCGCAAGTGATAGACAGGGGCAAGAAACTTGATGTTTTTGGTCGTTATTCCCACACCATTAAAACGCCATTCAAGGTCATCATCTTCACCACCGGAGCCACAATAATCTTCATCGTAACCGTTAATCGTAACCATTGCCTCTTTGTAGCAGGAGAAGTTACAACCCATTAGACCAAGATAACGATTCTTCGCTATCCTGTGAAAAAATCTATTAGGGAAACCAACTTCATATGAGCGGATGCCATCGATATGCAATAACGGAGCAAGCAATAGATAGAGCAACCCGTTTTCCAACAGCGGAAATCTCTCCGGCTGCTCCTTCATATATTGACTCGCACGACTCCCCAGGTCTACACGACGACCTGTACAGATAATACCGCGTTCACTATTCTGCACATGCGCATTAATAAAGTCAGCATGAGGAATACAGTCACCATCCAGAAAAATCAGGTAGTCCGCCTGTGAAACCGCAATAGCACGATTTACCGCAACAGTTTTTCGAAAGCCATCATCTTCCTGAGTCAGGTGTTGAAACCAGATGAATTTTGGACGCCATTTTTCAATAAACGCGGCCATCTCTGCCGATTCGTCATCTTCCGCAATGATCACTTCAAAACACTGTTCAGTCTGTCGCAACAGCGCATAAAAAATACATGCCAAAGCAGCCGTATCTTTATATACCGGAATAATCAATGTTGCCCTGGGAGCATCAGGCAGTCTAGTCAAGTTAGACATTAACTGCTACGCATCACGCAATCAAATTCAATCAATATTTGAGACATCCTGTCTCTGGAAACGGGATACATCCCTGTCACCTCAAATCCTAACGCTCTATAGGCCACAATAGATTCTATGTAATCAGGTGTTTCATCATAGACCGGGGTTACCGAAACCTCAGATTGTAACGATTTAATAAATGGCAATGTATCGCTTGCGCCTTTAACCACCTGAAGGTCATACCCTTGTGTATCAAGTTTCAGGTGGATGTTAGAGGCAGTGATATCAGGTATAATTTCATTCACACAATCATCCAGCGTTTTTATTTTAACTGTCTCTTTCTCAAGAATTTTAGAACTTCCTGCATAGGCATCTTTGGCATAGTCGCTTGGATCTAGAAAAGAAGAAAAATCAGATGACGCAGTTACATTTATCACCTTCTCTTCATCCTTCTCACCAAGTGCAAAATTATATACATCCCAGGCTGGATCATCTTTAGCGTGCTCACTTAAAATCTTAAACGTCTCACTTACTGGCTCAAAGGAGATAATTCTTCCTTCATAGCCGGTTTTTCTCAGCATCATGGCATACTGACCAACATTGCCACCAACATCCAGCACACAATTAATATCCAGTGTTTTAAACAGATTTACCAGATGGGATTCGAGGGTTAAATGATTTTTCTTGATCTTGATAAGATCGTACCCAAACATGCCTGCAAATTTATGATGAAACTTCATGTCCTCATTTAACTCCCACTACTAACATTAACAAAGTCCTTCCCTTTAAATTTGCAATAACGCAGATACCAGCCCGATGTCTTTTTCCAGAACTTGAAGCCATCTGTCTTTGGAAACATCGTGATACGCCGTATCCACATCAGATTATCTGCCATCTTGACTGGTCCGCTAATCGTGGCAACACCAAAACGATACCCCGCCGCAGCCACTGCTTCAGACTCACGCTGATCACAGTCACCATAGGGGTAGGCGAATGATACCACCTCATCATTAATTAGTGCTTCAAGTCGCTGCTTTGAAGCACTCATTTCAAAGGCCAGTTCATCGTCTGTTAATGTTGTCAGACGCCGATGACTCAAGCCATGAGAGGCGATCTCAACGTGGCCACTCAGGTGGCATTCATCGATCTGCTCGGATGACATGAGTGCCGCCTCAAGTTCTCCTAATTCGATATCCCAGCGATTACTGGTCAGCGCATCATCGGCCAATACAAAAATCACGGCCTTTGCATTATGTTTTTTGAGTAGTGGCAACAGATGCAGATAGTTATCTTCATAGCCATCATCAAAAGTAAGAATAATGGGCTTAGTGGGCTTCATCCCCTGCGCGATATCTTTAAACGTCACAAACTGAAAACCGCGTCGCTTGAGCTGGATCAGCTGCTGCTCCAGTTCATCAATGGTGACATAAACATTAAACCGGGAGCCCTGTGGTGCTTCAGGCAACACACGATGATAGGTCAACACTGGAATCTCTGCAAAACGTGAAAGCGCCGCTCTGATCACTGCCCGTTCGTAACAATGCATCACCTGTGGTGCGACCCTGGAAAGGCGATAATCGGCCAGGTAGTCCGTATACTTATCAAGCGGCAGCTCTGCACCCGAGATCAGCTGTGTAATATCATCGATCAGGCGTGATGCCTGCCACGCCTGCGGTTCTGCACAATCACCAAAATTGGTCGCCTTCGCCTCATCGATGGTCTCATCATCAATCGCACCCACATAACAGGCCTCGCCCACTGCGATCACTGGCAAACCAAAGGCCATCGCCTCCAGCGCGACTCGCCCAGCACCTATCACCAGGTCACTCTGCCTGAACTGTTGATTCACATCTTCGACAAAATCAGAGAGCACCACATTGTCACCGACCACGGTAGAAAAGCGTTCTGACAGTGGACCACCAACGATGGCAAATGTTATCGCAGGAAAATGTGGCGCAACTTCGGTAATAATGCGATAGGCAATTTCACCCTTCGGTCCGGTTAGACGACCGATCCATGCGACATGACTAATCGATGCCATTACGAATCACCTGTATATCCGCATCGCTCTTTCGTATTCCCATTCCATCTCGCAGGTGACTCACTAGTGAGTCGCACACCACGATAATATCCTGTCCATAAATATTAAAACGTGAACGCATCGCGCGTTTGCTCTGTCGTCCATGTACTGTTGAAACATATCCGATCCTGGCGCAACGACAGACGATATTAGCAATCCAGCTAGCAGCACGTGAGTGTGCATGAATCAGATCAATCTCTCGTTCGCGGCAGAGCCGCCACAACTTTATGATATTACGTAATCGATTCATCATTGAGCGATCATGAATCGACATCGAAATATATTCCGCGTCACTCGAGACTGTTAATGTATCCGAGACGATCAAACACTTATGACCGGCTGTCATCTGTTCACGGCACAATGCGACGGCATAGACCTCAGGCCCGGTCAAATGCGTCTGTGAAAGTAGATGTAGAATTTTCATTCCTTATTATCCAGTAATGTAAGCAGGCCCTCGGCAGATTGCAACACCGCATCGACGCCTGGTACCTGCGCATCACTGCAAAATACAGCATCATGAAATCCGTATCGGGGCCAGTAACGGTACGGCTCTGTGTCAAAAAATATCCCGATAGTAGGGGTTTCACAGGCGATCGCGATATTTCGAATGCCAGTGTCATTACCGATCAACAGTGATGCCCCTTTTACAAATGAGAGTGTTTCATCGAAATCATTCAACTGCATCGCAATCACATTATCACGATCCGCCAGCGGCTCAACGATCTCATCAATCGTCTCCCACTCGTCGATGCCCTTCAAAACAATATGATCATATTCAGGATGCTTTGTAGAAAGCGCGTCTACCAGCTGGGCAAAGTGCCCCTTGGGCCAGCACTTTTTTGGCGTTGAGGCGCTGGGAAAATAAACTAGATATGGACGAGGGTGCTGAGACGCCTTGACCGGCATTAGAAATAGCGGGGGATATTCCACACGGTGCCCAAGAATTCGTAGCGTATCCAGTATGTTATCTGCCTCAAACTGAAAATCGGAGCGCTGCACGGTGACATCATAAAACAGATGGCGCTCAACTGCCTTGTACGGAAAACTAATTTTGAGTTTCGTCCGCGTCAGCAGACAGGTATAAAAACTTCGCGGCGTCACCGCCAGGTCAAACAACAGGTCATGTTCACCCAGCTCACGGGCACGTGCAATCTGAGCTTTGAGCGGCACATCCTTGCGATCACTGCCATAGACCACATGTACTCGATCAACCAGATCTTCAGGCGCGCCACGGGTGTAGTTACTGCAAAGGCTCAGCGTAATCTGGGCGTTAGGGAAAAAGCGGCGCAGTTCAATCAAAAATGGTCGCGTCAATACCATGTCGCCCACTGCAGCATGACGGATCACCGCAACACTTTTGACTGCTTCAGGATCAATAGACGCCGCCATCTTCCTGGCGCGCCTGCTTGCCCAGCCACCACTCTTGAACCACAACTTCATACAAAACCTTATTTATTAGTCATTTTCCGGCTCATTGTACACCACTCTCATCCCTCATAAAAAAACAAGGCATCAACAAACACCCTCCCAAACGCCCCGTAAATCCCTAAAGAATTCAACAAAATGAGCGTTATTTATAATGACAACCGTTGCGCTGAGTAATAATGTTAACAAGCGCCAACCCTGACCACCTAAGCTGTCATACAATAATATGTATTACACCTTGATCGAATAGCTAAGGACTTAGTGATAAAACGATGGCTCTCTGGACGCTCAAAAACAGAAAGATTCTGGTGATTGACGATTTTGCCGAGATGCGCTCGATGCTACGGAGCATGTTACTCGCTTACGGTGCCGAAGATATCAAACAAGCCGCTAATGGCAACGATGCAATTGAGCTGATCGCAAAACATAAATTCGACATCATCCTGTGCGACTATAATCTGGGCGAAGGTAAAGATGGCCAGCAAGTATTAGAAGAGGCAAAACACCTCAACATTTTACCACTGGCCACCACCTTCATTATGGTAACAGCAGAAAACACCTCAACCATGGTGATGGGCGCGCTTGACTATCAACCAGACGCCTATCTCTCTAAGCCGGTCACCAAGGCCACACTACAGACTCGCCTCAAGAAGATTCTCGACAAAAAAGAACTCACCAAAGATATATCAATCGCCATCGACAAAAAAGAGTACAGCAAAGCCGAAAATTTATGCGATGAAGCGATGGCTAGTCAACCCGCCCTTCGCCTTGAACTCCTGGGCCTGAAGTACAACATACTGATAACGACGGGGGACTGTGATGGCGCTGAAGCCGTATGTCAAGATGTCCTTGCTGATCGTGATGTGCCATGGGCACAACTGGGACTTGCCAGGGCCTACTTCTTCCAACAAAAATATAACGAGGCACACCAGCAGTTAGAAGATATCATCGCTACAAACAGTGATTTTGTCGCCGCCTATGACTGGCTCAGCAAAACACAGAAAAAAATGGACGATCTAACAAGCGCTGAAGAAACGCTCGCCAAAGCTATTGAAAAATCGCCTAAATCACTCACACGTCAACGTGAACTTGCTGAACTTGCCACCATCAACAATAATCACACCGTGGCTGAGCGCGCCTGCCGTGATGCGATGTTGATTGGCAAACATTCAGTGCTAAAAAAACCGGATGACTACATTAATTACTCTCAAGCCCTGATCAAGAATAATAAAGGAAAAGAGGCACTCAGGATTGCAGGCAATATCAAAATTGCATTCAAAGGTAATGATGAGGCACAGCTACAGGCAGAGATCTGCAAGAGCACTATTTTCCAGGTACAAGGCAATGATGCTAAGGCACAGGAAGCGATGGATGTTGCGCTTTCTCTTTATAAATCCAGCAGCGTGCCCAGCTCAAGCAATGCGGGCATCGCACTTGCAAAAAATTGCCTGAAGTATGGCAGAGAAGAAGCGGCCGATGCCATTATCAAAGATATCGCCAAAAATAATCATGAAAACAAAGCGGTGCTAGATGAAATCAATCAGGCCTATGAAGCAGCTGGCCTTGGTAACAAAGCGGAAAAGAAAATTACCGAAGCGATCGACGAAATTGCCGAGATCAACAATGAAGGCGTCAGGCTTATCAATGAAGGTAAGATCACCGAATCGATCGAACTTTTCAAAAAAGCGGCCAGGGCGCTACCACAAAACCATGTGATCAATCTCAACACTGCACAATCTTATATTCTGTTGATGAAAAATGAGGGTGCCAGCAGAAAACACATTAATAATGCGATGTTCTATTTGAACGCCGTAAGAGATATCGATGCCGCCAGTGAAAAATATCATAAATTAATGAAGAGCTGTCGTGAAATCGCTCAGCAGGCCGGGTTATAAACCAGCCAATGAGCGCTAAGAGCACCCTGCCACCACTGGATTTCTCTACCATCATCGCCAGTTCGGTGCATGACATGAAGAACTCGATTCAGCTGCTGCTCGGCACACTGGATGAGGTTATCGATGAACTCCCCGATGATGTGCAACCGCACGCAAAGATCCTACGCGCACAGCTCGAAGGCCGGCGTATCAATGACCAGTTGGTACAACTATTGACCCTCTACAAAGCGGGCAATACACAGCAGAGCCTATGCCCCGACGAACATAGTGTTAGAGAATTTCTGGATGAGCTTTATCTCGAAAATCACGCTGTGCTTGCACTACGCGGTATAGACCTCAGCATTGAATGTGAAGAAGAACTACAGTGGTTCTTTGATCGAGAACTGCTTAAAGGTGTCATTAACAACTTAATCTCTAATGCACAGCAATATACCAAAGATAAAATCCAGCTAAATGCGGTGATTCATGAAAAGTGGCTACGATTATCGGTCGATGATAACGGATCAGGATATCCTGAGACGATGTTAAGATGCTACAGCGCTGAGGATCAACTCACCCCTGGCGACAACACGGCCGAGACAGGGGGCACCGGACTGGGACTTTTTTTCTCGGCAACGATTGCGCACATGCATACAAATCGCAAACAGCGCGGCTTTCTACAGACCAGCAACGAAGGCATTGACGGCGGCGCACGCTGCACCATCGCTCTTCCCTAACGATAATTCTTCACTGGCCATCGCTCTTTTCTGACCGGCCCTTCTCTGATATAGATGCGACTCGAACAGTGAGCGCGGGGTGTTATAATCCCGCACCGACACTATTTTCGAGCAGCAACACAGCGCCGCATGAGCAAGATTCCAGCCGCCACCAATAATACGATCGACCACTGTATGGTGGCCGACCGTCACCGCCTGCGTCAAAAACTTCATCGGCTGAAAAACAGACCTGATGGAGCAGCACTGCAGGATCTTGCTGCGCAAATCGAAGCATCGAGACAGCAATGTGAACAGCGGCGCACCAATCTTCCGCTGCCGAGCTACCCCGATGAACTGCCGGTCAGTGAGCGGCGCGCCGAGATCGCGGCGGCAATCAAGCAGCATCAGGTGGTCATCGTTGCGGGCGAGACCGGTTCAGGCAAGACCACCCAGCTACCCAAGATCTGCCTCGAAGTAGGACGTGGTATTACCGGGATGATCGGGCATACGCAGCCACGCCGCATCGCAGCGCGTAGTGTCGCAACGCGCATCGCCGAAGAGCTAAAGTCTGAGGTCGGCCATACCGTCGGTTACAAGGTCCGCTTCAGTGATCGCATTCGTCCCGAGAGTTATATCAAGCTGATGACCGACGGCATTCTGCTGGCCGAGAGCCAGAAGGACCGTTTTCTCAACCAATACGACACACTGATTATCGATGAGGCACATGAGCGCAGTCTCAACATCGATTTCCTGCTCGGCTATCTAAAACAGCTGTTACCAAAGCGTCCCGACCTGAAACTGATTATCACCTCCGCTACCATCGATACCGCTCGGTTTTCAACCCATTTCAATGACGCTCCAGTGATTGAGGTCAGTGGACGTAACTATCCAGTCGAAACCCGCTACCGACCGCTGCAAAACGATGCAGAAGATGAACAGGACCGCGACATCATGCAGGGGATTCGTGACGCTATCGATGAACTGGCACACGATGGTCTGGGCGATGTGTTGATATTTCTTCCCGGTGAGCGCGAGATCCGCGAAACTGCCGAGAGCCTGCGCAAACACCATCCACCCCACACCGAAATATTGCCGTTGTATGCACGGCTATCGGCCAGTGATCAGAATCGCATCTTCCTGCCGCACAAAGGGCGACGCATCGTACTGGCGACCAATGTTGCCGAGACCTCACTCACGGTACCGGGCATTCGTTATGTGATTGATCCCGGCGTCGCACGTGTCAGCCGCTACAGTCATCGCACCAAGGTGCAGCGACTGCCGATTGAAAAGATCTCGCAGGCATCCGCCAATCAACGCGCCGGACGCTGTGGGCGCATCGCCCCCGGCATCTGCATTCGACTCTATAGTGAAGAAGACTTTACGCTACGTCCCGAGTTCAGCGAACCAGAAATCCGGCGCAGCAACCTCGCATCGGTGATCCTGCAGATGAAGGCGCTGCGCCTCGGCGATATTGAGCGCTTCCCATTTGTTGAGACGCCAGAACCCAGGATGATCACTGATGGCTATAAGCTGCTCGAAGAGCTGGGTGCGATCGATCATAAAAAAAACCTGACCACAACCGGGCAACAACTGGCAAGACTGCCGGTCGACCCAAGGGTTGGGCGCATGGTATTGGCGGCCCATCATCTCGGCAGCCTTGCTGAAGTGTTAGTGATTGCCAGTGCACTCAGCGTACAGGAACCGCGTGAGCGACCACACGAGAAACAACAGGCCGCAGATGAAAAGCATAAGGCCTTTAGTGATGAGCGCTCTGATTTTCTCGCCTACCTGAATATATGGCGCGAATACCATCGTCATGCAGACCGGCTTACCAACAATAAACTGCGTAAATGGTGCCGCGATCACTTCATCTCTTATCTGCGCATGCGTGAGTGGCACGATACCCACGTACAACTTAAAAGCCTAGTACGCGAACTCGGCTGGAAACTCAATGACTCGCCACTACTTCGCATTAATCACGATGAAGCCATCGAGGTTGATACCGCCTCCTATGCCACCCTCCATCAGGCACTATTAACAGGGCTACTCGGCAACGTTGCCTTCAAGAGTGAAAAGCAGGAGTATACCGGCGCGCGGGGGATCAAGGTTCATCTCTTCCCCGGCTCAGTCCTGTTTAAAAAACAGCCCAGGTGGGTGATCTCCGCAGAACTGGTGGAGACGACACGCCTGTATGCACGCAGCTGTGCGCGTATCGAACCCGAGTGGATAGAGCAGGTGGCGGGTGAGCTGTGCAAGCGAACGGTATTCGAGCCACACTGGGAGAAACGACCGGCAGCCGTGATGGCTTATGAACAATTGACGCTGTACGGCCTGATCATTAACCCAAGACGCAAGATCCATTACGGAAAGATCAACCCCACCGAGGCACGCGAACTCTTTATTCGTGGCGCACTGGTCGAAAAAGAGTTCACGACACCCGCCCCTTTTTTCAAACATAATATTGAACTGATCAATGAAATCGAATCGCTGGAGGCCAAATCACGCCGTCGCGATGTACTGGTTGATGATGAAGTCCTCTATCGTTTTTATGATCAACGTCTGCCCGAAGATATTTATGATGGCCGCCGTTTTGAGGCGTGGCGCAAGCAGGCAGAGAAGAAAACACCGAAACTACTCTTTCTAAAGCGTGATGATTTGATGCAACATGACGCCGAGGAGATCACCGTTGCACAGTTCCCCGACACGATCAATGTCGCCGGTATGGAACTGAAGATGAGCTATCATTTTGAACCCACCCATCCACAGGATGGTGTGACGGTGACAGTGCCACTACCTGCATTGAACCTGCTGAGTCCGCAACGTTTTGAATGGCTCGTACCGGGCCTGCTGCATGAAAAGATTCGTCAATTATTAAAGTCTCTGCCCAAGCAATTGCGGCGTAACTTTGTGCCGATGCCAAACTATGCCGATGCCTGCCTGCGGGCACTTTCTCCCGGCGATGAACCGCTGCTACCGGCACTACAACATCAACTGCTCCGCATGACTGGCGTCAAGGTAACATTAGAGGACTGGGGGCTGGAAAAGTTACCCCCGCATATGTTGGTCAATTTTAATGTCGTCGATGATCACGGCAAGTCAATCGCGATGGGGCGTGACCTGCGGCAACTACAACAGCAGTTAAAAGGTAAAGCTCAGCAGAGCTTCGCCGCCATTCCTTCATGGGATGGAGAGCGCCAGGGGATTACCACCTGGGATTTCGGCGAGTTACCCGCTGATGTCGAATTTAAACGCAACGGCGTTCAGATGCGCGGTTATCCAGCGCTCGTCGATCAAAAAGAATCCATCGCCATCGAACTACGTGACAACGTACAACAGGCTGAACATGAAACGCGTATCGCATTACGCCGCATGGTCGGTTTTGCACTCCCTGACAAACTCAAATATCTCTCACGACAGCTGCCCCATCAAAAAGAAATTAACCTCTACTATGCCCCGGTGGGTCGTTGCGATGAGCTGCAACAGGATCTCATCGACACGATCATCGATCGGGCGTTTTTTAGTGATGAATTGCCACGCACGGCTGCCGCCTTTGATGAATGTCTCCAGCGCGGCAAACAGAACATGCTCCTGATCAGTGAAGAGATATGCCACCTGGTGCTGGAGACGCTGACACAACACCATATGCTCAACAAAAAACTCAAGGGCTCGTTATCACCGGCATGGCTTCACGCGGCGGGCGATATTAAAGGACAACTTAATCACCTGATCTACGCTGGTTTCATCAACCAGACACCGCTCGAATGGCTGCGCGAGTATCCACGCTACTTCAAGGCGATCAATCTACGCATCGAAAAATTGGCGGGTAGCGTGAGTCGTGATCGCGCCCTTATTCAGGAGATCAAGCCGCTATGGGACGACTATCTTGCACGCCTTGAGAAACAGCGACAACAAGGTATCGTTGACCCGGAACTAACCCTCTATCGCTGGATGATTGAGGAACTGCGCGTATCGCTGTTTGCGCAGGAACTCAAAACAAAGCTACCGGTCTCCGTCAAACGCCTGAAGAAGCAGTGGCAGAAGGTGCAATAACCGCGCACACGCTTGTCCGTTCCACCCTAAGCCCTTACACTGAGCATCAGTTCAACATGGAAACCCGTCATGAATAAAGCCGCCTTCCCCATCATCGCCCTCTTTATCGGCATCTTCATCCAGCTGGTATTGATGACTGCGGTCTCTGCCGCAGGGGAACCCGCCATGCCATTGCTAACACTGCTGCTGATGACTGAATTCGGTGTCATCGTCTCTGCAGTCGGTGTTTTCATCGGTGGCAAGCTACTGCTAACAACGGGTTTCGACTACAAACTGGCACTACCCACTCTCGGCTGTGTAGCGCTGGTTATCATGCTGGGGCTTGAGGGCATCGAGCTGTGGGACTATATCAACCGCATCGATTGATCCTCACCCGAATCCAGGCACAGCTTTAACACCTTACGCCTTTGGGCAGTACGACAAATAATCTATACTGATCGTCAGGCCTCAAATGGAGTCTGATCTCATCGATACACTCAACATCATCTTGCAGTTTCTCGGCGGCCTGGGACTGTTCCTGCTCGGCATGATCGTCATGACCGATGGCCTCAAGGCACTGGCGGGCAATGCGATACGCAGGGCACTGATGCGCTTCACCCGCAGTCCATTGAGCGGGGCGATGACCGGCGCCACCTGCACGGCACTGTTGCAATCGTCGAGTGCGACCACCGTCGCGGCGGTTGGTTTTGTCGGTGCCGGCCTGATGAGCTTCCCATCAGCGCTGGGAATCATCTTTGGTGCCAACCTCGGCACTACCATCACCGGCTGGATGGTGGCACTGCTCGGTTTTAAACTACAGCTCGGTCTGCTGGTATTACCGCTCATTCTGGCAGGTGCCATCATGCATCTCTTCGGCCGCAATCGAATCGCCAACAGCGGCTATGCAGTCGCAGGCTTTGGACTGATCTTCGTTGGCATCATGATGTTGCAACAGGGTATGGGCGGCCTTCACGAATCACTCCCATTCGGCCAGTTTAGCGGTGACTCACTCACTGACCTCATCGTGCTGGCATTGTTAGGCATCGTCTTTACAGTGATCACCCAATCTTCCAGTGCCGGCGTAGCTGCCGCACTCACGGCACTCTTCTCCGGTTTAATCGGGTTCGAGCAGGCGGCCGCGCTGGTCGTCGGAATGGATATTGGCACCACCGTAACGGCGGCACTAGCAACCATAGGAAGATCTGTCGCGGCACGTCGCACCGGCTTTTCTCATGTGATTTATAACTGCCTCACGGGACTGGGCGCGTTCCTGCTGATCTCTCCCTATGTGCTGCTATGGGAGACACTTGCGCCGAACGCCCTGATGGCCAATGCCGAGATTGCACTGGTCGCCTTCCACACCAGCTTCAATCTGCTCGGGGTGATCATCGTACTGCCATTTACTAAACAGTTTGCACGCTTGGTGGAGCGCCTGATACCGGCCACCGCACCACAGCGAACCGATATTCTCGACCACTCGCTCCTGCAGGAACCGGCACTGGCGATCAACGCAGTACAGATAGCGATCGAAGATGTGTTTCACCTGCTGCTACGTCACATCGCTGTGCTGCTCGGAAGTGCCACGCCACCGCCATCATCCACAGCGCAACCGATCAGCCTGCATGAGATTCAACAGACACTCGACCAGATCCACAACTATCTCGACGAGATTCATCTCGAGCGCGAGCAGAGCGCAGAGTGGCAACGACTGGTTGCGCTGATCCATACGCTGGACCATATGCAGCGGCTGCATGAACGCTGCGACGAAGATGCCGAACGGGCCGTGACGGCACGCACTACCGCGACACTACAGAGTCAATGTGCCGAATTGGTCGACGGCATCGGTGAAATAGAAATAGCGGCTCACAGCAGGCGCTGGCATGCGGCGTGCCAACGTGCTTCGTTGATCGCAACTACCATCAACGAAAACCGTCCCGAGGCCCGCGCCACGGTCATGGCCAGCATCGGCAGCGGCGAGCTTACTGTCCCCGATGGCACAGCGCGGCTTGAAGCGGTCCGCTGGCTGCATCGGGTCAGCCATCATATCGCAAGGATCTGCACACACATCACCGAGGCCTATGTCGCCTCAGCTAAATAAGCTAACGAACCTGATAACCTGGCAATGACACACACCCGCAGCCGTTTGCGGTTACAGTGATCTGTTTCACAGAGTTGAATTTACGCACTTGTCTTTACCATGACAGAGGCGTACGCTTTTAACATCGTCACATCAACCGGCATACAGAGGGGCTGCAATGGTGAACCAGACGGTTACGACACGACTCCTATCGCTTCACCTGTTGCTAGGTGGTCTGCTGTTAACAGCATTCCCCACTACATCTACGGCAACCGAAGCATTCAGTCGGCAATACAACATGGACTGCACGCTGTGCCATACCCACATCACTGCGCCTGGCCACACCTTCATCGATGCCAACGACCGCATCGCCGGCATTACATTCAACCGTGCCGCAATATTCGACTATCGCCTCGGGATGGCGGACCTTGCACTGGCGCCCGCAAGCGGCAGCCACATCCACTCTGGCCTGGCGATCAACGCTTCTAACCAGCTTCGCGGCAACGACCGTGTTAATCACGATAACAGCCGGCTTATGTTCGGCCGTCTCGGTGCCGATCTCGGCCCCGTCAACGGAGGACTGTTTGCATCTGGCGCACTCGACAGATTCACCACCGCACCACCGCAGCGACAGGGTGTCAAAAACAGTCGTGATAACGAGGCACCAACATCCGTTTTTGGTGTCGATTTTAACGGCATGATCGGCTCACACGCCTCCTGGTATGCGCAGGCAGTCTGGAACGAATGGGATGCGCTGATCAATCTCGACAAGGATCATAAATGGCTGGGGGGCTATGCCGGGATCGACTATATCCACAGCCCTGCATGGACCTACTCGCTGCTCTATCACTACAGCGACGCCCGCGCAGTGGCGCGCAGCGACAGTCCCGATGATGAGTACAGCATGAAGACCCTCACCTTTACCGCATCGCATAACTTCATGCTGAATATCAAAGGGGTGATTGAATATAACCTGGATCTACAGGATGCCAGACTGAATACGGAACGCGATCTAAACAGCGAACTGACAAACAAGGACTACATCCTGTTTGGGCTGGATGCTGCATTTTAGTAGTCGTCGATTATTGTAAGGAACCTCTGATTAAATCCCGCACTCGCGTCACTACAACACTAGCGGATTATTACACTTCCTGTTATCGCGGGCGCGGCGATCTAGTCGACATACGGACCGTACTGAATAATCGGTTCACCATGCGGAGTGCCATAGGCGAGCATCACACGACTCTGATGCTCACTACCACTCAGCGCAATCTCATGCTCACTCTCAAAAAAGGCACTCTCTCCACTACGGTAGGATTGCTGATTGATCATCACCTCACCATCGGCGACATAGACAAAGCCTCGCATGCCATCGGCGATCGGTTCAATATGCGAAGCACTGTCATTAAGCTCGATGTCGAGATAGCGGATCGGCGTCATAATTTTCAGTGGCGATTCATCACCCACCAACACCTTGATACGTCCACCATCGATTTCTATCACAGGAAACTCGCCGTCATCGACCTGTTGATAGCCAGGATCAACCTGTTTAAGGCGTCCAGGCAGATTGATCCAGAACTGGATGCCACGTGTCGCTGATGCCTCGTTCGGCATCTCAGAATGAACAATGCCGCGTCCAGCGGTAAAGCGCTGCGTACCGCCTGCCGTTACCGTTGAACTGTTACCGAGATTATCGGTGTGCTTAATTGAACCGCTGTAGAGATAGGTGATCGCCTCGAAGCCACGGTGTGGGTGGTCGGGAAAGCCGTGCCCTGGCGTAATGGTAAAGTCATCCCATAATACAAATGGATCGTAGTTGCGAAATCCGGCGATCGGCATCAGGCGCCTGACATTGACACCACTGCCTTCCTGCATCTCGCTTGCCGCGTGTCTTTTAATCATCGCTTCCTCCTTTTATGATGCCTTAAAGAACATCGCCGATCATTAGTGAATAAGTCATTACGCACAGCAACGCGACCTGTTGGCCCGCTTCCCTGTGCGTAATGACCACCCTCAGTAATCTGTTTTGCCCACCCCCTAATTTTGGTTATGACTGCCGTCACAAAACGGCTTGTTACCCGTCCGCCCACAGCCACAGACGTAAATAGCTTCATCTGTCTTCGCCGTATATGCCAGCGGCTGTGCCGGGGGATGCTCTTTGTGTGAGCCGTCGCAAAATGGCGGATTATTGCTAAAACCACATTGGCAGATATAGGTCGCCTCATCATCTTTTTTGACATCGACCTGATAGGGTGATCCTTTGTCATACATGCTCATCGCTATTCTCCTTCTTTTTAGTTAAAACGATCCCGATCGTGCGGTGTGTTTAACACCAGTGCTGGCCCCTTCGGTACAATCCGTGTCGGATTAATCGTATCGTGACTGAAATAGTAGTGCTGTTTAATATGCGTCATATTCACCGTTTCAGTAATGCCGGGTACCTGGTACAGCTCTCTAAGATAATTACTAAGATTCGGATAATCTGCAATACGCTGACGGTTACATTTGAAGTGACCGACATAGACCGCATCAAAACGTAACAGCGTCGTGAACAGTCGCCAGTCCGTCTCGGTAATCTGAGTGCCCACCAGATAACGCTGTCCGCTGAGTCGCTGTTCAATTTCATCAAGCGCATTAAACAATCGGTCAAAGGCCTTGTCAAAGGCATGCTGTGTGGTAGCGAAGCCACAGCGGTAGACACCGTTATTTATATTTTTATAAACAAACGCATTGATCTGATCAATCTCATCACATAAAGGCTCAGGATAGTAATCATCCTTGATGCCAGTGTATGCATTGAACGCACTGTTGAACATACGAATAATCTCTGATGATTCGTTGTTCACAATCGTCTGCCGCTGTTTGTCCCACAACACCGGCACCGTCACCCGTCCGCTATAATCACCCTTCGTCTGACGGTAAAGCTGATAGAGATAATCATGGCCATTCACCTCATCCAGCGTACTATCAAAATTACCGCTAAAGGCCCAGCCATGTGCCAGCATATGTGGGTCGACCACCGAAACACTAATCACCTCTTCCAACCGTTTCAGCTTGCGAAAGATCAGGGTACGGTGTGCCCATGGACAGGCGAGTGAGACATAGAGGTGATAACGTCCGGCCTCTGCATTAAAATCTGCCTCACCCGTTGGCCCCGCGCTACCATCGACCGTCACCCAGTTGCGGAATTGCGCTTCATTGCGGATGTAGGCACCACCACTCTTCGTGGTGTCGTACCACTGATCCTGCCATTCGCCTTCAACCAGTAACCCCATTATCTGCTCCTTGCCTTTCTACCGCTATTATCCAGATCGACTACGTCTTCTAAATAGAAACCGCCGCCCTGAATATGATAGTTGCCATCTAATCAGGACAGGCGGGTGAGTAAAAGGCTACGCCATTGCCGCCTTACTCGGCACAGCGCTGCGCTGCCGTGCAATTTTTGCGTCAAGACTCCATGCCCCTGCGCCCAATGCTGCCACATAAAGCAGACCACCGGCCATCGCAAAGTTTTTCATGAACATGATCGACTGCATCTGGTCGGCAAAGTCGGCGTGAAAGATCACCGCCGATGCGATGCTGAAACCGGCCAGGGCCAGTGCTGCAAGCCGCGCCTGAAAACCAAGTATCAATGCCAGTCCGCCGCCTATCTCGAGCGCGATGACCGCAGGCAACATCATGCCGGGTACCCCCATCGCCTCCATCCACCCCTGCGTTGCGGCATAGCCGCCGATCTTGTTAATTCCAGCCAGCAGAAAGATGTGGCCAAGTAAAATACGTCCGAGTAATGTCGCTGCTTTTTCCATGATATTGCTCCTTTTGTGACTGCTCTGTGCTGTTAATCATTATCGCTGTTCGACAAAGGCCATTATCCACCCATATATTCGATTAAAAAGCGCAAATATTTGCGCATAATCATCGAATTATTAGATAATTCAACCATGAACCCAATACGTGTCACCCTTGAACAATGGCGTACGTTACAGGCGGTGATTGACCATGGCGGTTATGCCCAGGCAGCCGAAAAATTGCACCGCAGTCAGTCATCGCTCAGCTATACCGTTGCCAAACTGCAGCAGCAGCTTGGCATGCCGCTGTTACGCATCGAAGGGCGCAAGGCGGTGTTAACCTCGGCCGGTGAGGTGCTACTACAACGCTCCCGTCAACTGGTGCAGGATGCCGCCGAACTTGAAGCGGTCGCGCACAACCTTGATCAGGGGTGGGAGCCGGAAATCCGCGTCGTGGTTGATGCCGCCTTTCCCAGTAGTTGCCTGATGGCGGCACTAAAGCAGTTTGTACCCCTCAGCCGCGGCACTCGAGTACAGCTCGATGAAGTGGTGCTCTCCGGTGCCGATGAGGCACTCCTTAACAGGAATGCAGACCTCGTCATCGGCGGCAATGTACCGTCAGGATTTCTCGGCGACCAGTTGATCGAGGTCGAATTCATTGCCGTCGCGCACCGTGACCATCCGTTGCACCAGCTGCAACGCCGTCTCCATTCCGATGACCTGCGACGCGAGATTCAGGTCGTGATCCGCGACTCCGGTATCGAAATAAAACGCGATGTTGGCTGGCTCGGCTCGGCATACCGCTGGACCGTCACCAGTCTCGACAAGGCCGCCGACGCACTGGTCGGAGGCCTCGGTTTTGGCTGGCTGCCACTGCATCTGGTCGAAAAACAGATTGAAGCAGGGGTGTTGATTCCGTTACCGTTGCGCGCAGGGCAGCGCAGAAAGGTACACCTGTTTATGATCTTCGGCCAGCCTGAGCGAGCGGGGCCCGCAACGCAAAAGCTCGCGACCATCCTGCGCGAGAATTGCCGTAACAGATAATTTTTTCTTAACATTGAGAGCGTGATTAATGAGTAATTTCGAAAATGTAACCGTCGACAAAAAAGCCAACGTCTACTTTGATGGCGGCGTCACCAGCCGTACCCTCCATTTCGCCAACGGCGAGATCAAGACGCTCGGTATGATGCAGCCCGGCGACTATGAATTTAACACCGATAAAAAAGAGTTAATAGAAATTCAGTTAGGTGAAGTTGAGGTACTGCTACCAGCGCAAGACCAATGGCACCGTTTTTCTGCCGGTGAATCTTTTGAAGTGGCGGCCAATGCATCCTTCAAAATCAAGGCACTGAGCCTGACCGATTACTGCTGTTCTTTTATTGACTAACCTGGTATTGATTAACTGGGTATCGATTAAACTAGATATCTAGCGGGACGAATCGTAACCTTCGTCCCGCCGCTTCTTAGGGATCCTCTGATTAAGTCTGAGCAAAAAAGATTGAGGTTCAAAATGTCCAAATTCGAGGCGCGAATCGCACGTAATAGTGAGCTATTGCGAAGATTTGCAACGAAGAAGTTGGATATTTTGGACTCAAGATTATTGTTCATGACTTAATCAGAGGCTCCCTAGTCTTCCCATTTCCCATAACCGGGAATATCGATGCCACGCTCACCGTATATTCCTTTTTCTGCCGTACGATGGCACGCATCACAATTACTCAGGCTACGAACTTTTTCATGCTTAAGCGCACCCTTCGGCACTTCACGATGCTCTTTTACGAAATAGGGAATCTTCGAGATTCGCAGTGGCGTATCTCGACTACTAATTGAACGCATCAATTTTTTTGAACGCTTGTGACTAGAGTGGTCGCCAGCATTACTGATGAGATAGGTTTCAAGCTTTAAACGATCTGCCTCCTCCAGTTCTGAATTTTCACCAAAGTGATCTTCCAGGCCAGCCATCACCTTGCTCCATGATCGCTCCGGCAATAAGCCAGGCTGATAAGCAAAGTGGCATGTACCACACTCCTCCATATAACGTTCATTATTGACTGGCGCAACACCCGGCGCGGCATGCGTAACAATACTCCCTGTCAGCAGTAATGCACCCACTATCATTTGACCCATTAATCTTTCTTTCACACCACACCTCCAGCTATCGGGCAGTTGCCCCTTCTATTTACGAGCAATCAACAGCACTACTGCCCTTTTAAATACTCTAAAAAATCACCTTTCTCCTGCGCACTACACTCACGCCCAACCGTCCACTTACAATTTCGCTTCAACCACTTCTTCATAAACTTTACCTCAGTCAATCTTTCGCTATTGACTGAACGCGCCAGCGGTTCAATAACCTTTCCGGTACGAGCATGTTTTCCGCTTCTGGTAAGGTCTTTACCATGACAGGTCTGACAACTACGCTGCTTACCACTTTTTTCATCTAGATATTCTTTCTGCCACATCGTCTCACCCGCAGCGGCACTAAATGGTCCGGCACCCTGAACCTGGTAATCAGACTGTAGTGACTCAACGCTTCCAGCATTTGCTGACAGATTAATGATCAATCCACACACCACTGTCGTCATCATTAAAAAAAATTTCTTCATACCAATCTCCATACAATCCATCACCGTTATTAATTATTTGGGAATTCTCATCGCTGAATCCTGAAAGGTGCTCAGCTCAGCATCATAGTGACATGCACCACAGTTAGTCTTACTCTGGATCTTTTCTCGCTGCCAGGTCTCATCAGCAATATCACTGTGCTTATCTTTCCAGTACACAAGCGCGGTAATTTGCAACGGCGTTTCACTTTTTTTAACTGTGCGGTCTATTTTCCACGCCGCCTCTGTTTTTTTCTCTTCTGCTGAATTCATTAATGCGTAGTTGGTCAGCTCATTAAATGTTGCTTCATCCAGCATCAGGTCTTCCTGAAAATGATCTGCCTGCTGCTCAAAAAGACGCTGCCACGAACGTGCAGGTAATAGATTCGGATGAAATGCCAGGTGGCATGCGCCACACTCTTCATTCCACAACTCATTCATTGCCAGCACCGGTCCTTTAAATGGCTGGTATGGTTGAGCTTCTGTTGCGCTTATATACCCGTTTAATGAGACAGCACTCCATGTGAGAAATGACACAGTTAAAACACTGGCAACTAAGCGATGTGATGTTACATTGGCAGATTCACCACTGACCCACTTGGTACCACGAAACATTGAACCGATGAGGTTTTCACGATGCAACAGACTTTCAACGATGATCCCTGTCACATGTACCGCAACCAGTCCTACCATCGTCCATGCGATAAGCTCATGCAGCGTGCGAAAAAGGGCGCTTTGATCAAAACTGATCTTCCCAGCAAGTAGCCCTTGCTGCTCTTCGCCGCCAAGCACAATCACACCCGATACTGACAACAGTAAACCAAACGTAATCAATACAAAGATCGCCCACGCACCCGCGGGGTTATGTCCAATGTAATGCTTAATCCCACTGCCCAGCAGTGAACGGAGGTATGCCAACACCTCTTTTGGTGCGTAGCTAAATTCACGGAAGCGCGCATAGTGGCTTCCCACTACACCCCATACCAGGCGAAACATCAGCAGGCCAAAAAAGGTATACCCAGCAATGGTATGAAGACCGAGGTGGCGACTATCTTTATATGTTGCCCATGCCAGCGCAAATGCCAGTACCAACACCCAATGAAATAGACGCGTTGGCAGATCCCACACCATCGTTTTCTTCAGTTGCATTATCGCGGCTCCCACAGAACGGTTATCTGATCCTGTGGTTCACTTTAAATGAGCAAGATGAAATGGAACTGAAAATAGCTAGCCGACTGCCGTTTTTTCGGCTCGGCCATATTTAAGGAAGCTCTGATTAATTATTGCTGTTAGGCGCCGCCGAGACTCGCGGCTGATCGATGTTCCAGATAGCGTCCGATAAAATCACGCGCGATGCCATCCACATCAATAAACTCAACTCCGTGATGATAGATTGATGCTTCGCCTTCACGCTGTGCAGAAACGTACCTCACCACACAGGGCAGGATAACCGCTTTTTCAAGATCGGCTGACAACGTCGGCATATCAATACTAAACCGTTCGCCTCGTGTCGCCAGTTTCACCGGTGCAATCAAACTCGCACCCCCGAAACTGATGTTTTTCATCTCCACTGGAAGCTTGCTGCCTTCATCGTCCATCGCCAGCCGAATGACAGATTCTCTGACCGGCATGCGCACGGCACGCCGTGTCATCGTCGCCTCGATGCCACCGGGATATTCAAGATGCACATGCAGATAAGGTTCTGTCGAAATATGCGTCACCCGACTGCGGAACGCATATTGACTCACGCCGCCAAGATAACGGATCGTCACCTCTTCGCCCGGTGCCAGTGATAATCGTTTGTCACGCTCTAGTGGCGCCGAGATGATCACCCCTTCACCCACGCTATAACCCAACAATTCAACCAGATATCGCATTCCGTTACAGCTCTTCTCTAACTGTAGCCCGACACCTACCATCAGATTCAAATCACGATTTGTCATCACACGCACCTCGCCAGTTGAACTAATCACCCCTAAAAACACTACATGTTGTGTTTGTTTCTCTCACATAAACTATATATTGTTATTCATGACTTCAGCCAGAAGAGATAAAGCTTAAGGAGCCTGCGATTAAATATTAAGCATATGTTGTTACGGGCAATATGAAGCAATTCCCACATTTACCACTCCGGGCAGTGATGCGTTTGCTGAGCTGCCCTTAATTTACACAGTTGCAGGCTAAGCTGGTACATTCTGAAATTGTTATTTTTGAGTCGCTTAAACAAAGAGGATTGGGGGTTTGATCAATGCGGTGGTTGCTGATTGATTCATTGTTCTGTTTTTCTTTTCTCTGGAGCAGAGTCTGCATTCGTCCCGGGCTGTCATGGGCAATTAACGTTATGAATGTCTGCTATGTCGTGCGGATGCAGTTGTTCGAAGCGAATCGTCGGGTTTCTGCCAAACCAAAATACCAATCAAACGTTCTCAGTATGTAACTTCATGATTGTTTTGGCATAACTCGATTTTACTAAGATGGGTGTCCGGCTAAGCTACGCCCGGACGGCCAGTTAATCACCTTTAATTACGGCGCGATCACCGGTCGATTAGATAGCATCAACACACCCCGCGGCGTGACCAGCTATGGCTATCATGCCACGAGCGGACAGCTCAATCAGATGACGGCACCCGGCGGTGAAACACTGAGCTACACCTTTGATGGCTTTCTGCCACTCACCGAAAGCTGGGGCGGCACCATCAACGGCAGCGTCAGTCAAAGTTACGACAACAACTTCCGCGTCGTGCAGCAGTCGATCAATGGCGACGCGATCACTTACGGGTATGACAACGACAACCTGATGACGTTAGCCGGTGACCTTACGCTTACTCGTAATGTGCAAAATGGGTTGCTAACGGGAACAACACTGGAGAGCATTACCACCAGCCGAGGTTACAATCCGTTTGGCGAACTGCAAACAGTCAGTGCAAGTGATGGCACAAGTACCCTCTACGATGTGAACTACACCCGTGATGCCCTCGGACGGATCACCCAGAAGCGCGAGACCGTTCAGGGTGTCACCACCACCGATGACTACACCTATGACCTCGCCGGGCGCCTGACGAACGTCGTGCTGAACGGCGTACCGACCGCCACTTATGACTACGACACCAACGGCAATCGCATCGGCGGCTCAAACGCCGGTGGCCCGATC
>CALZHD010000009.1 GCA_945787155.1 uncultured Gammaproteobacteria bacterium
TTCGGTGCCGAGGCGGTGTAGTGGCGAGCTTTCCTCTGATACGCCGGCATAACGGCTGATCAGGTGCAGTGACGAGACCGGTACATAGAGCTTGTCACCGCCGGCATATTCGAGCATCAGGTATTCGTTAATATGGCCACCGGCGTCGAGTGTCTGTAGTCCGAGATAGCGACCCACGCCGTGCTCTTCATGGACCACGGGTGAGCCAACGGTCAACTCGGTGAGGTTTTTGATGACGGCTTCAACATCGCGGCCACGTTTCTTGCGACGGCGACGTTGCATCACCTGTTCGCCAAAAAGTTGCGATTCGCAGATGACCGCTAGCTTACCCTGATCACGCTTGCCTTGATCACGCGGATCTGTTTCAAGCAGCATGCCTTCATCAAAGGGTGCAACAGTGATCGCCAGTGGTGCATCGCTCTGGATAAACTCAGCCCAGCTATCAAGCTGTTTAGGGTAACGCTCATGGTCACGCAACATCTCCAGCAGCGTCTCGCGTCGCCCGGTGCTTTCGGTAGCGATCAGTATGCGCCCATCAAAACCGTCAAGAAACGTCAGCAGTGGGGCGAGTGGGTGAGGCGTGCGTGGTGGCAGGCTCAATTTAGGGGGTGCGCTGGTGGCAAAGTTATAGCTGCCTGTGCCCATCGATGCGCCAGCGTCTATCTCGCTGCGGCTCAACTGGATGTTGTCTTTTGTCAGCAATTGCTGCGCTAACTGCTCAGGGTCAAGAAAGAGGTTGTGAGGTGCCAGTAGTGGACGCTCAAGGTCGTGGCGGCCCGATTCATAACGCTCGCCACATTCCTGCCAGAACTTTTCGGCCGCTTCAATTGAGCCATTGGCGGTGATGATGAGGGTGTTTTTGGGCAGGTAGTCGAACAACGTCTGCGTCTGTTCAAAAAAGAGCGGCAGGTAATATTCGATCCCGGCGGGCGCGAGCGCCTGCGTGACATCGCGATAGATCACACTCTGCTGCGGGTTACCTTCAAACTGCGAGCGGTATTGTTGACGAAAGTGGGTGATGCCATCTTCGCTGAGGGGAAACTCCCGCGCAGGCATCAGGCGAATCTTGTCGATGTTCGCCAGCGTACGTTGAGTTTCGGGATCAAAGGTACGGATGGTTTCAATCTCGTCATCGAACAGGTCGATGCGGTAGGGGGTCTTGCAGCCCATCGGGAAGAGATCGAACAGTCCACCGCGTACCGTGAACTCGCCATGTTCCATCACCTGAGAAACGTATCTGTATCCACTGTTGTCGAGGCGTTCACGCATCTGCTCGATGTTGAGTTTCTGGCCGACATCCAGCATCAGTGTGTTCGATTCAAGGTAGTCACGTGGCGGCAGCTGATGCATCAGCGTGCTGATCGGTACAATCACGATGCCGCGTGTCATCTGTGGCAACTGGTAGAGGACGCCGAGCCGCTCGGAGATGATGTCCTGATGCGGGGAAAAGTGATCGTAGGGCAGGGTCTCGTGATCGGGAAAGACCGAGACCGGCAGCGCAGGCTGCGTGGTATCACTGCCGAGATAAAAACGCAGCATCTGTGCGAGCGTCTCTTCGCCGTGGATGTCGGCGGTGATCACCATCAGTGGGCCGTCATGTTGCTGCGCGGCGCTGCTGATGGCAAGCGCGGCACTGCTGCCGTAAAGTTTCCCCCAGTTCAGGGTCGATAAACTTCGCTGGGATTTATCAGGGGATTTATTCGCAGCTTGCGATGCGGGCAGCGGCGGTGAAAACGGGGTGATTGCACTCATTTTGTTCTGCGACGGCACTCTTGAATTTGGCTGATACGGCGAATTTTATTGCGGCTGATTATCGCATAATTTGCAACAGGGCGGGGTGGCTTTTGTGGTAGTGCTCTCTACAGTGGTAGTGATTCCAGCGTGAATTTCCCATTGCGATGCTGCAACACACTGCCCTGGTGGTACCAGTCGCCGAGCACGGTGCGTTCGGCGTGCGTACCATCCAGTTCAAAGTGGTGTTGTGCCGGGCGATGGGTGTGGCCGTGGATCAGGTGATGAACGCCGTACTCTCGCATTGTCTTTTCGACGGCAGCCTGATTGACGTCCATGATTTCAGCGCTTTTTTCCTTTGAGCGGTTACGGCTCTCTTCGCGAAACTGACTGGCAATCGCCATCCGCTTTTCGATCGAATGGCTAAGGAATTCGCTGCAAAAAGCGGGATCCCGTACTTGACGGCGAAAGGCCTGATAGTCGACATCATCGGTACAAAGTGTGTCGCCATGCATTAGTAATACGTTTGTGCCATCAAGCTCAATCACGACATGATCATCGATGAGCTGGGCGCCACTGACGCTGGCAAATTGATCGCCTAGCAGGAAGTCGCGATTACCGTGCATCAGATAAACGGCAATACCGTTCAGGTGCAGCTGTTGTAGCGCGTCGATCACTGGCTGACTGTGTTCATCCACGGCGTCATCGCCGATCCACGCCTCGAACAGGTCGCCGAGGATATAGAGCCTGTCACCCGGTTGTGGTCGTTGTTGCAGAAATGTGATAAACAACCGGGTGATGGCGGGACGACTGGCACAGAGGTGCAAGTCAGAGATAAAGAGGGTTGTCATTGCAGATGGAGTTGGCCTTGTTTATTGTTCGATGCGGCTTATCTTCTCAATAATCACCATCTTTTTGGGCACATCACTTGGAAAAGGACCGCCACGACCGGTCTTCATTTTCTGGATACGGTCGACCACGTCCATCCCTTTAATCACCTTGCCAAAGACGGCATATCCCCAGCCGCGTGAATTCTTCTGAGTGTGATTGAGGAAGTTGTTATCGACGACATTGATAAAGAACTGCGCGCTGGCGGAGTGCGGCGCATTGGTGCGGGCCATCGCGATGGTACCACGATCATTTTTCAGACCGTTATCTGCCTCATTTGTAATGTTGTCGTGGGTGCTCTTTTTCTTGTAGGTTTGATCGAAACCGCCGCCCTGAATCATGAAATCAGGAATCACACGGTGATAGATAGAACCATCGTAATAACCTTCGTCGACATAGCGCAGAAAATTTTTCACGGTGATGGGTGCCTTCGCTGCGTCCAGTACTAGCGTAATTTCGCCCATATTGGTTGTCATGAGCACCTGAACCTTGTCATTAGCACTGGAATTGGCATTGGTCATGGTTGAAAAGGAGAGGGTGGCTGCCAGCATCGCAAAAACGGAGGTCTTCAAAAGTCGTTTAATCATTGTTCAATACCAGTTATTTGAATCGGAAAGGCCACATGATAAAGGGTTTGTTGGAGAGATAAAAGTGGTCTGTCGTGCATAAACCTTGACATACCTCTCATTTCACCAGTTCTGCTTGCGCCTGTATTGGTGAAAATTGGTGTCCATTTGTGATGCAGCCTGCTTGCTGGTGATGCCATACCAAAGCAGCCGTTGTGATGAGAAATAACAGAAGCACGTTGGTGATCAGGATTTGATCTGTTTGATAAATTCATCTGCGGGTAAGGGGTCTCCATACAAATATCCCTGCCCTTCATCGCAACCAATTGCCTTGAGAAATTGTTGTTGTGCTTTGGTTTCTATACCTTCTGCGATCACCTTCAATTGAAGACTTTGTCCGAGCGCAACAATCGCGCGGGTGATGGCCTCATCGTTGGGGTCGTCAGGGATGTCTCGTACAAACGATTTGTCTATTTTTAATTTATCTAACGGCAGACGCTTGAGGTAACTGAGCGAAGAGTAACCCGTGCCGAAATCATCTACTGAGATCGATACGCCAAGTTGCTTGATCTCATCCAGCACTTTAATAGCCGACTCTGTCTTCTGCATGATATAACTTTCAGTAATTTCCAGTTCGAGATGCTCCGGATTGAGACCCGAGTCGTTCAGTACCTGCTTTAATGTTGCTAAAAGATCGTGACGCTGGAATTGCAGGCCAGAGACATTAACCGCGATGCGATCTAGTATCAGACCACTATCCAGCCATTGTTGCATCTGCAGACAGGCGCTACGCAGCACCCATTCACCGATGGGTTCGATCAGACCGCACTCTTCAGCCAGGGGAATAAATCTGGTGGGGCCTACCAGTCCCATGTCTGGGTGTTGCCAGCGAATAAGTGCCTCAGCGCCGATCAGACCCCCTGTTATTAATGAGTATTGCGGTTGGTAGTAAAGAATAAATTCATCTCTGCTCAATGCGCGGCGCAGCGCCGTTTCCAGTGTTAGTCGCTCAAACACTGCGGCGGTGAGTGCCGAAGTATAAAACTGATAATCATTACGACCATCTTCCTTGGCACGGTACATGGCAGCATCGGCATTCCTGACTAGGGTATTACTGTCTTCACCATCTTGTGGGTAAAGGCTGATACCGATACTGACGGTCTGGTGTAACTCATGTCCGTCAATGACAAACGGGGCAAAGAAGGCCTCAGTGATCTTTTGTGCCAGCTGCGCGGCATCTTGTGCTTCAGTGACTTCTTCGATGAGAATGATGAACTCGTCACCACCGAGGCGCGCCACGGTATCTTCCTTGCGCACCAGGTGGGTGATTCGCTCGCCTGCATTTTGCAATAAGGCGTCGCCAACCGGATGGCCAAGGCTGTCATTGATATTCTTGAAACGGTCCAGGTCAAGAAAGAATACTGCAACCAGCTGATCTTCTCGCTGAGCACGTTGCAAGGCATGCTCCAGTCGATCATAAAATAACACGCGGTTTGGAAGACTGGTCAGCGGATCATGGTGGGCGAGAAAGTCGAGTTGTTCCTGTGACCGTTTGATGCTGGAGATGTCTGAAAATACCGAAACATAATTTGTCAGATTGCCATCACTATCATGCACGGCGCTGATGGTTGACCAGGCAGGGAAGATCTCGCCATTTTTACGCCGATCCCAAATTTCGCCTTGCCACATGCCGGTTGATTCAATCGCCGCCCACATGGCGCCGTAAAAGTCTCGTTGATGTTTTTCAGACTTTAGCAGGCGAGGGCTTTGGCCCAGGGCCTCTTCTTCACTGTAACCGGTGATCTCTGTGAAGGCGCAATTAACGGCGATGATTTGATTGTCAGCATTGGTGACGATGACTGCTTCCGCAGTGTTTTTTACCACAGTTGCCAGCTGTTGCAGCTCAATTTCTGCTTTTTTACGCTCGGTGATATCGCGAGCGCTGACGATTAAGGTGGTTACCTGAATCTGGTCTTTAATGGGGCCAACATGGGCCTCAAAATAACGGCAGTTTCCGTCCTTGTCACAATACTCTGTTTCATAGCGATCTGGTTTGCCGCTATCGAGTACCCGTTGAAAACAGGCTTGTGCATGGGGTCTGAATTTTTCCGGAATATAGCTGTTAATCGGCGTGCCGATGACTTGCTCGGCTGTTAAGTCCGGCACGGTATGGTTGATAAACAGGATAATGCCTTCGGGGTCAATCATCATGATGTGGTCAGGTGAGTAACGAGTAATGGAGCGCCACCTTTCTTCAGAGACTTTTAGTGCCTGCTCGGTGAGTACGCGTGTTGTAACATCTTGTGTGGTGCCAACTAAACGTAAGGGCTTGTCATTAGTATCATATTCAGTTTCGCATCTAGTGTGGACATGTTTTACTGTCCTATCTTTCAATAACAGACGATGAATGACTTCATAAGGCGTTTTGTTTTTTAGCGATCTGACATATTCAGTCTTGACCAGGTCACGGTCATCGGGATGTACTATTGCCAAAAAGTCTTGATAAGAGTAAGTGCTGCGCTCGTTGACCTGGATACCAAATATTCGACAAACCTCGTCAGAGCAGACCCCTTGATTATTGCTCAGGTCTAACTCCCAGCTACCCAGTTGGGCAATACGCTGTGCCTCTGCCAGGCTGGTTTCACTGCGCGTTAAATCTGCAACGGTAAGCTGGACGCTTAAGGCTTCTGTGAGTCGTTGGCCAATTTCGTTAAACAGTCTTACTTCATCATCTGTGAAGAGATGGGGCTCTGCGCAATGATGCAGACCCAGCAACCACGGCTTGCCTGTTTTCAGATGAAGGGCCATGGTTAATTGTGACTGAATGGAAAATTCTTGTGCCATGCGGGGAAGTGCATGTGGCGACTGCGGGTCATATCTAACCACTGAATTTTTTTGCAATGCTGTTCTGAAGACTTCAGCCACTTCTGGATCCATCGGCGTCTCTTTCCCGCTTGCATGGATTCCAGGCCACTCCGGCCGTGTACGCTCCATGGGCACATGCCAGTTAGGGGCGTCGGGATCACATGGGAAAAGAATCCAGGCGCGATCGCATTCAAAAATGTCCAGTATCTCGTCCAGCACGCTGCCGAGCATGTCATCTATGTTGCTCTTCAGGGCTAGATGGCTGATGTGCTCGATGGCATTCAGGTGATGCAGCTGTGTCTGAATCGTTTGTTCAGCTTGCCTGCGCTCAGTGATATCACGTATGACACTGACAAAAGCGGTTCGTTGTCCGGAATCACTCTTTATTTCGGTGACGCTGTTTTCAGTCGGAAAGAGCTCGCCATTTTTTCTTTTTAATTGAAATTCGGTGTGGAAAACTGTGGCCTTGGCAAGATCGGCCGTCAGATTTTTCTTAAACTGTTCATAACATTCGTGATTCTGGTGTAGTAATTCAATGTGCTGGCCTATCACTTCGTCCCTGGAATAACCGAATATCCTTTCGACGGCCTGATTGCAGGAAATGATCTGGCGGCTTTCTGCATCGACAACGCAGACTGCTTCAGACAGACTGGCAAAGGTGGCTTCGAGCAGGTAGTTGAGTTCGTCAAGGTGCTGAGTCCTTTGTTTAACCTTTTCTTCAAGTTTATTACGCGCCTCTCGCAGTTCCTCTTCGTTGCGTTTGAGGGCGGTGATGTCACGGGCTTGCGCCATAAGATAGATATCTGTTTCATCCCTGTGAAATGAAAAGCCAAGATCTACCGGAAAAGTACTGCCATCCTTGTGTCGGTGAACACCTTCAAATTTGATCGGGTGGCCATCTTCGATACTGTGCCAGGCCTGCTCAATTCTCTCATGTGAAGCCGTGTCGGAAATGTCGAACACAGAGAGTGACAATAATTCTGCGCGGGTGTAACCAAGACTTGAGCAGGTCGCCTGGTTAACGTCGTTTATCTTGCCATCCCTGCTGACCAGAAACAGTGCATCGGGCGAATTTTCAACATAGGAACGAAACTTCTGCTCGCTTGCGTGCAATTGCTTCAATAATTGGTCACGCGCAGTGTTCGCCTGATGCACATTGATGATCTGGGCATAGGTTTCTAACAGCGGTTTCAGGTAGTCGATAATCGATGAGTCATAACCGCCGGGGCGATTGGCAACACCAATCATGCCACTGTGTTGCTTGCCAAAAAAGACAGGCAGGCCGAGAAATGTTTTTAGTATAGGATGCCCTTTGGGTGTGCCGTTGCCGCGTTGGTCATTGGTTGGGTCATTGGCGATTAGCGCTTCGCCGCTGCTGATTACCCTGCCAAATAAAGTGTTGAGATTGTTGAATTCAAGCCCCTCAGGCGCATGGGCCTGATAAAAGGCACGGCTTTCATCATTCCAGGCAATATTGCTTATGGCGTGGGTTTTTAGATAGGGTAGGCCATCTTCTTGATAGAGGATTTCACCAATAAAACCATTTTCACTCTGCGTGAGTTCGAGAAAATCTTTCAGCAGGCTGTCAAACAGCTGATGTGGGTCTACGTTGCTTATAAGGTGTTGCTGCGCTCGACTGATGGCTTTCAGGAGCGCATTGCTTTGTTCGAGGCTGAGCTTATCCGGTTCTGTTTGTCCTGCGGTTGGCATGCATTCTCCGACTAAACACTATACGATATTTTCTTTTACCTGCGCCCACCTGAGTTGAATTCGTTTGAAAAATATATTTGGTTTATTCGTTCATCCTAGTCTTTTATTCGGGCCTTCGCAAACCCCTCTATTGACGTGTTATAGATAAGGTTATTGCCAGGTTTATTTGTAATTTGGATGTAATAATCCAGCCGCAAAATAGAGAGTAGTGACGATCAGTTCAAACAGGTTTAATCTTGCTTCTGTTCGACATTGATAATTAGACTATTGTTTTGAAAGAAATTTATTTTTTGAGAAACAGATGCTTATTGATCTTTTTTCCAACAACTTCAGCAAATAGCTCCATCGCATTAAGTAGCTGCTGATCGTTGAGATACGGTGCAGGGCCCAGTCGTAGTGTGTCGCCGCGACTATCACAATAAAACTGCCGTGCATGTAGTGCCTGGGTCAATGCGGCAGCATGAGGTGAGTGGAGTGCGATAAAGCCACCTCGTTGTGGCTGCGAAATCGTGTGGTCACGACAGATGAAGTCGGGGGGAAGGTCGAGCGCGTCGAATCGGGCCAGTAACAAGGCGGTCTGATATTGATTGATTTCGCGCAGTAACAGCGGGTCGAGGCCATTGCTGGCAAAGAATTCGAAGACCTTTGCGGCACGGTAATGGCTGGTCGGGTCATAAGTCGCTCCGGCAAAGCGTTGCCCACCATCGCCATAGTTCACCTGATGATCATGATTGCCATTGAGCGACTCAAAGTCCGCATACCAGCCGGTGATGAGCGGACGTAGTTGACAGCCTGGCGGGATTCGCAGAAAGCAGTTGCCTTCGCCGAGTTGGCAGTACTTATAACCACCGCCCACCATATAGGCCTGTTCCAGTCCTTCACGTGCAATATCAAACGGGACCACGTTGAGGTGGTGATAGGTATCGACCAGCAACTCTGCGCCCTGTTGGCGGCAGGCCGACATCACTTCGCTGAGTCCATTGCATATCTGTCCGCTATTGTAGAAGACCGATGAGACCAGCACGGCCGCGGTGATCGCATTGACCTCGCTGGCAAGTCGTTCTGTAAAGGTTTCATGCGGCTGGCTTTCGACACGTACAATCTCGACCCCTTCTTCAGTAAGGCGATCAAGCTGGCGACGGATCGAATGAAACTCACTGTCGCTGGTAACGAGTCTGGGTCTGTTTTTGAGATCCAGCGCGGAGAGAAAACGGACGACCAATGTATGGGTGTTTTCTGCAAGGGCATAGTCACCATCACTATCGTTTAGCAGACGCGAAAACCCCTGTTCAACCTGGCGTGCCTTCTCAAAGGCGAATTGCCATTTATCATCGAGGTGTGTGGCCGCATCAAACCACGCCTCTTTGACCCCATCAAAGGCAACATCGGGCCATGCCTGATGTGAGTGACCTGTGAGCAACAGGCGTTTGTCTACTCGAAATTGGGCGTAGTGCGGCGCAATCGGATTGGTATCACGCTGGAAATCGACTGCACTCAATTTCTTTGGCATGGCGTTAGAGTGCGTTGCGTATTGCCCACAGATCCGGGAATAACGGGGTGAGCAGGGTCTTGTAAAGATAATCGACACCGACTGAACCGCCAGTACCGATCTTGTTGCCGATGGTGCGTTCAACCATCTTAATGTGGCGATAGCGCCACTCCTGCAGTCCTTCGTCGAGATCGATCAGGTGTTCACAGAGCTGTGTCAGCAGTGATTCATCCCGGTAGATTTTGATCAGCTGTTGCTGCACGGCTTGATTGAGTTCAGGCGGGACTGAAACATCGCGCATGAGTTCCGATTCGGGCATTGGATAGCCACTGTCATTCAAACAGTGCAAAAAGGTATCCCATAGACTGGGCTGTTGCATGAGTGATTCGAGTCGCTCACGTGCGCCTAGCCCCTGTGGATAGTGGACGAATACGCTGGGGTTGCGTCTGCCGAGCATGAACTCGATCTCGCGAAACTGTACCGACTGAAAACCGCTGGCGCTTTCGAGACGATCACGAAAGGCGCGGAACGAAACCGGGCTGAGGGTCTCAATGATGTCCATCTGCGCCACGAGCACTTTGAGGATATGCAGGACGCGATTCAGGTTACGTAGTGCTATCGGCAGGTTCTGTTGCGCGAGTGCAGATTGAAAATCGGCAAGTTCGTGGATGATCTGTTTAAACCACAATTCATAGACCTGATGGGTGATGATGAACAGCATTTCATCATGTTCCGGGTCCTCTGATAACGGTTGCTGTAGAGCCAGCAACTCATCGATCTTCAGGTAATTTTTATAGGTCAGTGGCATGGTTTGATTATTTCATTAATTTAGTTGGGCGCAAGTTATGGAACCTCTAATGTCACTATGCATCACATTTTAGATAATGCACAAAGTAGCCCGGGCTGAGGTAAAACCCGGGAGGGTAATGGCACTGTTCCCCGGGTTTCGCTGTGAGCTCAGCCCGGGCTACACGTAAATTATGTAGATATGGTGAGGAGTGAACCACATCAATCAGCTAAAGGCCGAATCGCTGTCGGGTTGATCGCTACGATGTACCAGAAAGGCGACCACGGTTGCTTCGGCGGTTTTTAGCTCGTTTGCATAGAGACTACATTCGAGTGTGTATTTCTTATTTTTGATCTCGGTGACCTGGGCGCGCAGTTCCAGTTGTTGATCATTTGGCGTCGGGGCAAGGTATTTGATGTTGAGCATGCCGGTGGCGAAGCGATAGTAGGGTTCCGAGATCAATGGTCGCCCTTCGTTACGGATTGCGGTTGCCATGGCAGTGGCCATACAGTGACAGTCGATCAGTGTGGCGATGATGCCGCCGCAGGTGATTCCGTCCCAGCCTTCGTGATGTTTCTCGGGTCGCCAGTGGCAGACCCCTTCGTCACCCTCCCAGTAGCTGTGAATCTTTAGTCCAGCCGCATTGTTACCACCGCAGCCGAAACAGACGTCGCCGGGCATTGCGAGTTGGAAGTATTCAGGGTCAGACATTTGTTATACTTCCTTCGACTGGATTACTTTCCACAGATCCATGAAATGGTCTACAGGCATAGCATGTAACGTTTCCTGATTTCGCATCAACGCTGCCAGCTGTTCCCGCTGTGTCGTAGCGTAGTGATGTGTCAGATTGTCATGAAATTTGAGTTCCAGCAGTGGATAGGCATCGCTGCGACGACGACGGTGGCCAATCGGATAGTCTATGCAGACCTCTTCAATAGAGCCATTTTCAAAGTGGATGACGATACGGTTGCCGATGGCACGTTTGTCCGGGTTTAGATAGTCATCGCTAAATTGTTTATCTTCCATTGCCTGCATCTTGCCACGCAATTGATCAATACGAGGATCGGCGGCGATCTCATCGTTGTAATGGTCACTCTCCAATGTACCGAACAGTAGCGCAATCGCCACAGCGTATTGGAGCGAGTGGTCACGGTCGGCAGGATTGTGTAGTGGGCCGGTTTTATTGATGATGCGCATCGCGGCATCTTGGGTGTGGAGTTCGATCCGCTGGATTTGATCAATGTGTGATATGACGCTGGGATGTAATTTCACAGCACATTCAACCGCGGTTTGAGCATGAAATTCGACCGGGTAGGAGACCTTAAACAGGATGTTCTCCATCACGTAACAGCCATACGCTTTTTTAACGACGAGTGGTTGGCTATTGAAGCAGACAGCTTCAAAACCCCATTGTGGTGTAGTGAGGGTATTGGGGTAACCCATCTCGCCGTTGAGTGCCATCAAGGCATGACGCACGGCGCGTGAGGTGGCATCACCGGCGGCCCATGATTTTCGCCAGCCGGTATTGGGTGCGTGGCGATAACTGCGCAGCGTGCCGCCATCGGCCCATGCATTGGAGAGCGCATTGACGATCATCTCTTTATCGCCGCCAAGCAGGCGTGTCGCCACGGCGGTGGAGGCGATCTTTACCAGCAGTACATGATCGATACCGAGTCGGTTAAAGCTGTTTTCGAGGGCCAGTATCCCCTGGATCTCATAGGCCTGAATCATCGCGTTGAAAACGTCACCCATTGTCAATGCAGGCTGAGGTTGTGTGCGGCTGACATAGTCGGCGCAGGCAAGGATCGCCCCGAGGTTATCAGAGGGATGACCCCACTCGGCGGCGAGCCAGGTGTCATTGTAATCGAGCCAGCGCACCATCGTGCCGAGGTTGAATGCGGCCTGAACTGGATCGAGCTGGTAATCAGTGCCAGGTACCGGAACACCATTGGCGAGTGTTGCGCCGGGGACGACTGGGCCGAGTCGTTGGCGGCACTCATCTGTCTGTAGTGCGAGGATACCGCAACCGAGTGCATCGAACAGGCTGTAGCGTGCGGTCTCGATCGCCTCATCACTTGCTGCACTGTAATTGCAGACATAATCGGCGATATCGAGCAGCAGTTGATCGGGTGGGGCGCGTCGGTTGTCGTCGCCATGGTCAATAGGTTTATTCATCGTCAGGATACTCCCGTGGCGTGGGACCGATGTATTCGGCAGTGGGGCGGATCAGGCGATTATCACTGCGCTGTTCAATGATATGGGCCGCCCAGCCACTGGTACGTGCGATGACAAACAGCGGTGTAAAGAACGGCTTTGGAATATCGCACAGGTGATAGGCCGAGGCGCTGTAGAAATCCAGGTTTGGGAACATCCCTTTTTCGCGTTGCATCACCTGCTCGATACGTTCAGAGATATTAAACAGAGACATATCGCCTGCAGCCTCAGAGAGGTCTTTCGACCATTGTTTGATAATCGGTGAACGTGGATCACAGTGACGATAGACGCGGTGGCCAAATCCCATGATCAGCTGTTTTTTTGCCAGCATCTCAAGCAGGCCAGCCTCTGCGGAAGCGGGATTTTCAAATTGTGCGATGAGTTCCATTGCCGCCTCATTGGCACCGCCATGCAGTGGTCCACGCAACGTACCGATGGCACTGGTGATTGCTGAATAGAAGTCGGAGAGGGTGGCGGTGGTGACACGCGCGGCAAAGGTCGAGGCGTTGAATTCGTGCTCTGCATAGAGGATCAGCGATGCATCGACGGCACGGCAGTGCAGTTCATCGGGGGCTTTGTCGTGTAACAGGTGCAGGAAATGGGCGGCGATACTGTCGTCATCCGTCTGCGTGTTGATGCGTTTTCCATTAGCGTGAAAGTGGTGCCAGTAAAGCAGCATCGATGCAAATGATGCCATCAGGCGGTCGGCTATGTCGGTCTGTTGCAGTGTTGAACGTTCGGCTTCAATGCAACCTAGCGCGGAGCAGCCAGTGCGCAAAATATCCATTGGATTGGCGTTTGCAGGAAGCTGTTCCAGGATGGCCTTCAACGCATCTGGCAGGCTGCGTAGTGACTGGAGTTTTATACGATAGGCCTTGAGGGTTGCGCTGTCTGGCAGTGTTCCATGAATCAATAGATAGGCGACCGCCTCGAATGAACTCCTGGTGGCGAGGTCGTGTATGTCATAACCACGGTAGAAGAGTCCATCGCCACTTGCCTCCACCGTAGAGATGGCCGTTTCTCCTGCTGACACACCGGCGAGTCCTCTATGATCAGTCGCTGTCATCATTACTCTGGATCATTCAGGCCATCGTTTTGGTCGGCATCTCTGTCGAGAGCCGTTTCAAAACGGTAATAGTCGAGATGCTGGTAGAGTTCCTCTCTGCTCTGCATGCGGTCAACCACGGCGGCCTGACTCCCGTTGGCTCGAATGGCATTATAGCCCTCCCATGCGGCAGCGCTCATCAGTCGGAAGGCACTGAGTGGATAGAGGGCAATCGCGACGCCGACACTTTGGAGTGCTTCAATGTCAAACAGGGGTGTCTTGCCAAACTCGGTGATGTTGGCGAGGAGTGGAACATTGATGGCAGCGGTGATCTGCTGGTATTGTGCTAGCTCAGTGAGCGCCTCGGGAAAGAGCATCTCGGCACCCGCATCAATATAGTGCTGCATGCGTTGCAGTGTGGCGGCTTCACCTTCCGTCGCAAAGGCATCGCAACGCGCCATGATGATAAAAGAGGATTCGCAGTGATCACGGGCGGCGACGGCCTCATCGATGCGTGACATCATCACACCGGTGGAAACCAGTTGTTTATTGGGACGATGACCGCAACGCTTGTTGTTCACCTGATCTTCGATATGGAGACCGGCAGCGCCGGCAGCGATGAGTCGTTCGACGGTTTCGATGATATCATCAAAACCGGTGTCGACGTCGACTAATAACGGCAGGTCTGTTGCACCAGTGATGCGTTGAACATCTTCGATGATATTATCGAGTGTGGTCAGTCCAAGGTCGGGCAGGCCATATGAGGCGTTGGCGACACCCGCACCGGAAAGATAGATGGCGCGAAAACCGGCCTGTTCGGCGAGCATTGCGCAAAACGCATTGATCGTGCCGACCATCTGCAACGGCCGCTCTACCATAAGCGCATCACGTAGGCGCCGTCCGGCTGGGATGGGGTCACTCATCAGTTTGGCTCATCGGCGTCGTTACTCCGTCTTGTTGAGGTCCTGGATCACGGCGGCGAGAAAACGTGCCGCTTCGCCTCCGGTGACGCAGCGGTGGTCGACCGTCAGTGACAGTGGCAGCATGGTATGTACGACAGCCTGTTTATCGACGGCGATCACCTCATCACGTACACGTCCTGCGCCGAGGATGGCGACCGTGGGCGGCACCACAATGGGGTCTGCATAACGGCCACCAAAGGCGCCGAAGTTGGAGAGGGTAAAGGTGTAGCCGCGCATCTCCTCGGCAGGAATCGTGCGTGCCTTAACATCACTCTTGACCTGATTGAGTGCACTGCGCAGATCTGCGGGTGTCCGTTTGGCGATGTCTCTCAGTACCGGGACAAATAATCCTTCTTTGGTGTCGACCGCAATACCGAGGTCAATCTGTTGCCGCAGGCGCCGTCCGACGGCGTGCCCGTCGTACCACGCGTTAAGTGAAGGCTCTGCCTGGCAGCCGACGGCGATGGCACGGATCAGCCGTAGCGTGGTGTCCGCACCTGGTTGCCAGTCGTTTATATCGGCATCATCACAGATGGTGACGTCAGCCACCTCATCATGTGCCTGGGTCATGATATGAGCCATTGCACGGCGCACACCACGCAGGGGTTCCATCGGCCCCGCTTCTTCGAGGATTTTGGCAACACGTTGTACATCGGCGGCGATCACTACGCCGTCCTTGCCTGACGGCGTGACTATCGACAGGTCGACCTTCATCCGTTGCGCCAGGGCACGTACCGCGGGCGTTGCCTTGATGCTGACGCTGCTGCCACTTTTGCCCCCGCCACTGCCAATGGTGGTGGGTGGTTCTTTGATAACGCCTTTATCACTCTCCATCTCTCCGACGACCGTGCCCTGATCCTGCAGGGCAGGGGGACTCTTTTCATCATCATGCGTGAGTTCGAATTCAACTAGTGGATCACCGACCTGTGGAATGTCGCCCGCATTGACATAGAGTTTGTGGATGACACCATGGTGCGGCGAGGGAATATCAACAATTGCTTTAGCGGTTTCGACGGAGAGCAGTGGTTGATCGAGTTTGACCGTATCGCCTTCTTTGATGTGCCATTCGACGATCTCTGCCTCCTGTAGTCCTTCACCCAGGTCGGGTAGCTTGAAAATATTCATGCTTCCTCCAGTGTCTTTTTCACCGCAGCTATGATGCGGTCGGTCGATGGCATGTAGTCGTTTTCGAGCTTGAACATCGGCATGATTGTGTCATAACCGGTGACGCGCTGTACCGGTGCAAAGAGGCTCAGTAGACCGTGCTCAGCCAATTGTGCAGCAATCTCAGCACCCACGCCACAGGTGCGCGCGGCTTCGTGAACGATGACACAGCGCCCGGTCCTGGCGACAGAGTTGAGGATCGTCTCCATGTCGAGCGGCTTGATGGTCGCGACATCGATCACATCACAACTGACCCCTTCAGCTTCGAGCTGGTCAGCCGCCTGTAGTGTCTCGTGTGTCATCGCGCCCCACGTCACGAGCGTGACATCGGTGCCATCGCGCAGTTGAAAACAGACATCGAGCGGCAGCGCTTCACCATCGTCCGCGACCTCCTGTTTCATCATGCGGTAGATCCGCTTGGGTTCCAGGAAGACAACCGGATCAGGATCCTGAATGGCAGCAAGCAGTAACCCGTAAGCGCGTAGGGGTGATGATGGGATGACCACGCGTAGCCCCGGCATATGGGCGAAGATCGCTTCAGTGCTTTCGGAGTGGTGTTCCGGTGCATGGATGCCGCCGCCATAAGGAGCGCGTAAAACCATCGGGCAGGTGATACGACCACGGCTGCGATTGCGCAGGCGGGTAGCGTGGCAGATCATCTGTTCAATGGTGGGATAGATGAAACCCATAAACTGAATCTCTGCCACGGGACGTAGCCCCTGTGATGCCATGCCGATCGCCATGCCGGCAATCAATGTCTCAGCGAGTGGGGTATCGAGCACACGATCTGTGCCGTAGCGTTGTTGCAGTCCATCGGTAGCACGAAAGACGCCGCCATTGAGGCCGACATCTTCGCCAAAAATGATAACGTCAGGACTGTTTTCGAGTGCTCGCGCCATGGCGAGATTGACGGCTTCAATGATGGTGATTTCAGCCATTGTCATCACCCCCTTGTTTCTGCTTACCGAGCCGTTCGACTTCATCACGTTGCGATTGGAGTGCATCGGGCAAGGTTTCATAGAGGTGATCAAACATGGTCTCAGGTGGTGCGGGTGGGGTTTCAAGATAGCTGCTGACGGCGGCCTCTACCTCAGCGGCGCATGTTTCATGCAGCTCGTTCTCTTGTGTCTCATCCCAGTTGTGATGTGCGGTAATATATTTTTTCAAGCGTTCAATCGGATCGAGTAATTTGTGTTCATCTACGACGGTCTGTTCACGATAGCGACTGGCATCGTCTGCGGTGGTATGGTCGTGCATGCGATAGGTGATCGCCTCGATCAACGTTGGACCGGCGCCGCTGCGGGCTCTTTCAAGTGCATTTAACATCACATGGCGCATCGCGATCACATCATTGCCATCAACCTGTTCGCCGGGGATACCCGCGGCGATCGCCTTCTGTGCCAGTGTCTGTGCGTGGGTCTGCACATCACGTGGCACTGAAATGGCCCATTGATTATTGGTGACGACCACTACCATTGGAAGTTGCCAGGCACCAGCGACATTGATCCCTTCGTAAAAATCGCCCTTTGAGGTGGCGCCGTCACCGAGAACGCTCACCGCGACACGTGGTTCATTGCGCAATTTCATCGCATAGGCGATGCCGGCACACTGTGGCACATGGGTAGCGATCGGCACCGTAATCGGCATGTCGTGAGGTTGATGCTGATAGGCCATGCCGCGTTCGTCACCGCCCCAGTAGCGCAGGATCTCACTCATCGCGACGCCACGTTGAAACTGCGCGCCATATTCACGGTAGGTAGGCAGCAGGACATCTTCGAAACGCATCGCACTGCCGATGCCCACCGATACGGCTTCCTGGCCCAGTGATGACGAATAGGTGCCCATCTTACCTGTGCGTTGCAATGCAATTGCCTTGGTATCAAAGGTGCGTGTCTGCACCATGGTGCGATAGAGTGCGATCAGTGCCTCGGCAGAGGCTGCAAATTCAGGGAGAGGCCCGACCAGCTCACCCTGTTGATTCAATAACTGGGTGTAGTGGATTTCAAATTGGGCGACGCATTTTTTCTCTTCATTCGTCATGCTGGCTCCTTTGGCCTATTGTCAGGCCGCCATTCCGTAGAAGGTCTCTTCTTTAATGCCGTCGGGTGTTAATACCTGCTGTTACTTTATTCATCACAAGCATTGGATGGGTTGTCTCTTGATTCATCATCTGTTTTCCCTCGCTTCATGCTGAAGTCTGAAAATTGACGAGATTTAAAATGTGAATGAAATCATGCACGTCATCACTATATCGGCCGCATGTGTCACATATTGATAGTTTAAGCCCCCTTTGGTGTGACACTTTCAACTATCAAAATAACAACTTATCGTGGCTTGCCTGGCGCCTTGTCAGTTGGCTTGTGTGGTGTTTTAGGGTAATCATCAAGGCCACGTTCGATGATGCCACTACTTAGATTGTAATATTCACCTTTTACGCCATTTTGTCCAATGTGAGCGCGCGCTTCGTCATCGTTAGTGATGAGTTCTTTGAGTAAGCGGTTAATGCGTAGACGACTGGCGCGATAGAACTCGCTAGCGAGTTCGCGGGCATAGGGGCGATTGATGGTCTCGGCATGCAGCGCCGTCATTGCGATGGTGAAGAGTTCCTCGCCGACCTGTTCGATACGATTCTGGCGGCCCTGGTCATCACGCATCGATTCGCGACAGATCAACATCGCATAAAAGATATGGCGTGCCAGTTTACGACTGGTGCGCTCGATATAGCCAAGCTTTTCGTTGACGCGCGGCGCGCTAAAGGCGGGATTATTGGGTATCCGCCGCGGTTTCCATTGGGATAGATACCAGCCGGGGTAGTTGCTTAGCAATTTGAAAATATGTTTTCTACGCTGTGAAAAACTGCTTTTTTCATCGAAGAGGGGTTTTATCTGTTCGAGGTGGTGGTTGAGTCCTTCACGTGCGACGTAGGGGCGCAGGATGTCGGTAGCCCCTTCGCCGATACGGTACATGGTGGCGTCGCGTACCAACTGTTCCATGCCGAAGGCGGGTTGTCCGCGGAAGCGTTTGGAGTCTGCCGTTTCGTAACCCATGCCGCCAAAGATCACCTGTGCATCATTGAGAAACTGCAGTGACTGTTCGGAACAGAATATCTTGGTGATCGCCGCCTCGATGCGAATGTCGTAATGTTTGTGATCAGCCATCTGCCACACCCGTTCACACATCGCCTCCATTGCGAATAGTTGGGTCGCCATTTCACCGATACGTATCTGTTGTGTCTGACGCGCACCGAGTGACTGGCCAAAAGTGATGCGTGAGTTGGCGCGGTCGAGTGTCGGTTGCCACGCCTGCTTCGCCATGCCGAGGCAGATTGCTGGGACGCTGATGGCACGCCCGAGGTTGAGGATCGAAAGGGCATATTTAAGCCCTTTGCCGAGTTCGCCAATGACATTCCCTACAGGGATCTCCACCGCTTCAAAGGTGAGGTGACCATTTTCGATGCCACGGCACCCCTCGAACTGACAGCGCTGTTTTACGGTGACGCCCGCGCTCTTCATGTCGAGGATGAATGCAGTGTGGATGCGATCGTCAAATGGCGCCCCTTTTTTCGTTGCCACCCACGTGGTTTTACCTTGTTGATCGGTCTCTTTACGTGCGGGGACGCGTGCAATCAACGTGATATAGCGGGCGATCGGGCTATTAGTACACCATAGCTTTTCACCGTTGATGATGAAATTTTCGCCATCACTATCGATTACTGCCTCGGTTTGTACGTTGGCGGCATCGGAACCGGTTTCTGGCTCCGTCAACGCAAAGGCGGTGATCTCTTTGCGCGCCACCAATGGTAGATATTTATCTTTTTGTGCCTCGTTACCGTACATCAGGATCGGCATGCCGATACCGATCGACTGCGGGACTGCGACGGTCAGCGAGAGGATGTTGTTCCAGCTGGCGATCACCGTCAGCACACGACCGTAATTGGTGTGTGAAAAACCGAGTCCACCATATTTTTTGGGGATCTTCATGCCGAAGGCACCGAGGTCAAGCAGTCCCTGGAGGACATGCTGAGGGATTTTGGCAGTGCGTTCGATTTCGTCGGGGTCGACGTGTGCTTTCAGGAATGTCTCGATCTTCTGACAGTAGGCGAGGCCTTCGGCCTTTTCTTCGGGCGGCTCGTCGGGGGGGAGTAGCAGTTCAAAATCGGGACGTCCGAGGAAGAGGCCGGACATGAAGCTGTCACCTGTGAGGTGCTCACGCACCGCTTCAATCTGCTCCAGTCCTTCGAAAAGCTTTCCCATCTTATGACCTCCATACCGAATAAGGAACGTCGTGTGAGATATCGACCTGTCTACAGGAAGTATGAGGTCGATTTTGTTCGTTGAGTGTTGGTTTTAATTGATCTAAAACATCACCTATATATTATAAGATCATGATTATTAATTATTATTGCTTGGTCTCTGGTGTGGGTGGTGTTATGTGGCTGGCAAAGACCTCTTCAGTATCGATACGATCTAGCGTGTATTGTTGATTGCAAAACTCACAGCCGACTTCGATTTGACCTTGTTCTTCAATGATTGAATGGGCTTCATCGTAGCCGAGGGCACGAATCATCGTGATGATTTTTTCACGGCTACAGCTACAGCGGAAGCTGACCGGTTCAGGCTCAAAGAGGCGGATATCCTCCTCGTGGAACAGACGGTGCAGGATCTCCTGTGAGCTTAGTTGTAACAGTTCACCACGGGTGATAGTTTCACCAAGGGTCTCAATGTGGTGCCAGAAATCTTCATCTGTTGTTCCACCGGGAAGCTGTTGCAGCAGCAGCCCGACTGCCTGTTGGTGGTCAGCGTACAACCATAAACGAGTCTTGAGTTGTTCAGACTGGCTAAAATAGCGCTCAATGGCTTCGCTTAGCGTTTCACCTTCAAGCTCAACAATGCCCTGATAGCGCTCGTCATTTTTGTCATTGTTAATGGTGATCGTGATACGCCCGTGGCCGTAGATTTCTTTCAGTGAGTCACCATCGATTTCGCCTTGCCAGCGTGCAAGTCCACGGATGTGGCGCTGATCATCACACTGTGCGACGAGCATGTTGATTGGGCCATTCGACTGTATCTGGACGATCAACGAGCCATCGAATTTGATGGTTGAGCCTAGCAGGGTGCTCGCGGCAAGTGTCTGTCCAAGCTGTTGTGCGACCGCATTGGGGTACTCGTAACGGTCACGCGAGGCCAGATAACTGGCCTGCAGGTGAATGAAGGTGCCTCGAACGTTGCTGTTTTCGAACAGGAAGCGTTGCAGGGTATCTGCGTCTTTCATAGATTAGGTACTTTGGCTTTTTACAAAAATAGGCTGTTGGTTATTGAAATTGTACAGGAATTTATTGCCTCTAGTGGATGCCTTCAGTCCATTTCGTGGCTTTGCCTGATAAATAGTAGTGCTGTTAGTGGGAATTATTGGTTTTATTGATTTAAAGTCAATCTCGGTATGCTTGACTGCAATTGTCGGGTATATTTGGAGTGCTGAGTGATGCTGGAATCATCAGCATAGATCTATTACTATGGCATAGTCGTTTGTTGTAGCAATAGCACTAATTAAATCTTTCAGTTAATTCTGAACCAAATAATACCTAAGTTGTCGTATGAAGATTAGTGAAGGCAGTCAAACCTTTGTTGTGTTAGAGGTTTGCCCGCATGGGCGATAGTAAAACCGACCAGCATCTGGTTGAGCGCGTACAGCGTGGCGACAAGCAGGCTTTTGATATTCTCGTAACGAAATATCAGCATCGCATTGTCAAGCTGGTGTCGCGCTTCCTGAATGATTCTGGGGATGTTTTAGATGTGACTCAGGAGGCCTTTATCAAGGCTTATCGGGCGCTTCCTAACTTTCGGGGAGATAGTGCCTTTTACACCTGGTTATATCGAATTGCCATCAATACGGCGAAAAACTATCTGGTTTCGCAAGGACGCAGGCCTCCAGGCATCGACATTGATGCGAGTGAGGCAGAGCAGTTTGATGGTAGTCTGGCGTTAAAGGAGTACGCAACGCCAGAGCGGTTACTGCTCAAAGATGAAATTGAGCGTGCCGTCACTGAAACGATAGAGGCTTTGCCAGCTGACTTACGTACTGCGATCACGCTACGAGAGCTTGAAGGTTTGAGTTATGAAGAGATTGCAGAGGTGATGGGGTGTCCGGTGGGTACCGTGCGATCTCGGATCTTCAGGGCGCGTGAGGCGGTACAGGAAAAACTAAAAGTGTTGTTGAATTAGAACAGGTTTAGGTGAGAATTATGTCAAATGTAACGATTCCCTCAGATAGTCCGGCAGATAGTCTCAAGGAAAAAATTTCATCTATGGTGGATGGTGAACTCGATGCCCATGAATATTCACAGATAATAACGGAAGTTGCCGAGGGAAGTGAAAATGGCGTTGCGAGTTGGGAGCAATACCATTTGATTGGCGAAGCGATGCGTAATAATCTTCCCGATATACTCTATGCAGACCTCGCTAGTAGTATCAGCGCGGCAATCGCCAGCGAGCCTGCTTATGCTGGTGAACCAGTATCTCAGACGGTCAATAATAGCAACACCAAAGTGACCAGCATTACCCCGGTGATGGCGCGCACCAGGAACCCCGTATTAGGATACGCGATAGCTGCATCCATTAGTGCGATCGCGATTGCGGGATTGTATCAACTTAACCAGGGTAGTCAGTTATCGCAACCGATGACCCACAGTGTTGCATCAAATCAGCAACCAGCGACGCAGCAACCAGCATTGGAGAATATCTCCTGGAGTCATGAAGTGAAGCAGGAACCCGTTCTAGTGGAGAATCGCTATCCGCTCTCTCGTATCCCAAATGAGACACTTCATCGTTATATCGTCAATCATAATGAACACTCGATTGCTATGCCTGCCCAGGGAGGGATGCTCCCTTACGCCCGATTGGTTGGTTATGAGGGGACACAGTAAATATGCTATTTCCTGAGCAGAAGTTTTATACTTAATTAAATATGAAACATAACTACACCAATTCCTGAAGTTTATGCAGACCGTGTCACATCGTTTTATCTTGCTATTACTGGTATTTTCGATGCCAATGGGTCTCAGTTATGCTGCTGATGAGTCTATGTTAGTGAAGGCGTGGTTAGAGAAGATGATTAAGGCAGAGGATTCGGTCAGTTACCAGGGCACACTCGTTTATCGCTATCGTGATGAGATGGTTGCGATGAATATTGTGCGTACCCGAGGTGATAATGGCATGTTAGAGCATCTAACCTCGCTGAATGGAACGCCTGGAGAAGTAGTGCGCAATCCTCATCAGGTAACCTGTGTTTTGCCGAATACCCCTACGCCAATCGTGTACGACAATCTAAAAATTAAGGCAGGTGCTGTAGATGCATTACATAATCGTATTGATGAGATCGAACAGTATTATCAGCTATCGCTTGCAGAGGTTGCGCGTGTTGCGGGCAGGATGAGTCAGAAGGTCGTGATTAAACCACGAGATGAATATCGTTATGGTTATCAGCTCTGGATTGACCAGCAGAGTGGCTTGTTGCTTAAGCTGGAACACCTGGCCGCTGATGGCAAGATAATGGAACAGATGATCTATTCAAATGTTGATATTTTTAGCAACGAACTTTCCTCTGGGGCACGACAGCAGCTCGCCATTAACCCTGTAGATAAAGGTTCTTTGACACAGTCGCCGAGCCCTCAGGTAAAAAATGATGGAGCTAACAACTGGGCAGTAAAATATATCCCTAACGGTTTTGCTTTGGCCGATTATAAACGTCGCAATTATGCGCAACAGATGCCGTTTGAGCATATAGTTTTTTCCGATGGCCTGGCCTCTGTCTCTGTGTTTATCGAAAAGCAGGGAAAGAGTGGGCCTTTTAATGGCGTGTCCCAGCGGGGTGCGATGAATGCGTATATTGCCTCTGTCGATGATTACCAGGTGGTAGTGGTTGGCGAAGTACCTCTTGAGACATTGGAACTGATCGGAGAATCGGTTCGCCACTCACCCGTTTCCATTCACTGAGTTTAGAAAGATGATTGAAGAACAAGCGCGAGTCGTCGCGATTGAAGGTGAATATGCACTGGTTGAGACGCAGCGTAAATCGACCTGTGAGTCATGCTCAGTAAATAAAGGGTGTGGCACTGGGGCTGTTAGCAAAGCACTTGGGCGCTCTGCAGTACAGTTTAAGGCGATAAATCATATCAATGCCAGGGTTAACGAGCAAGTTGTAATTGGCATTGATGAGGGTTGGTTATTGAGAGGTTCGTTTGCCGCCTACATCATTCCACTTTTTATGATGTTGCTTTGCGCTGGGATCGGTGAAATGATTGGGGCTCGTTTATGGGGGGGCGGAGCGGAAGGCGCGACTATTTTCGCGGCGTTTTTTGGGCTCCTCGCAGGCTTTTTCTGGTTACGTCGGTATACAGCTAGCCTGCGTCAGCACAATGTCTGCCAACCCGAGATATTACGTAGTGCATCAAATGAAGCTCGTATTGAATTTAAAAATAGCCCTGCGTTACACGGGCAGGATTAAGGCTTGATTAAGCATAAGGGAGACGTTATGAGAAATTTGATGACGGTAAAGGGGCGTTCCTTTATCGCATTTACACTCATGTTTTTTGCCGCCAGTATCAACAGTAGTTGGGCTGCAACCAATGCACTGGGACTACCTGACTTTACCGAGCTGGTTAAAAAGCATAGTACTGCGGTAGTGAATATTAGTACTTCGCAGAAAGTAAAACGTGATGTACGACCACAGCGACCACATGGTATTCCGCCTGGGGCTCCTTTCGATGATTTTTTAAAGCGTTTTTTTGGCGATCGGGACAAGGAAGGTGATGGGATGCCGGATCTTTTTGACGCCAAGTCACTGGGCTCGGGATTTATTATCTCTGATGATGGGTACGTGTTAACCAATAATCATGTCATTAAGGAGGCCGATGAAATCATCGTGCGCCTCAGTGACCGACGTGAATTTGTGGCTGAAGTGATTGGCATGGATAAACGCAGTGATGTGGCTTTATTAAAGATAAATGCTGATGACCTACCAGTAGTTAAGATCGGAGAATCGAATGCGCTTATGGTCGGTGAGTGGGTGTTGGCGATTGGTTCGCCATTTGGCTTCGATCACACGGTGACGGCGGGTATTGTCAGTGCCAAGGGGCGTAGTCTGCCAAATGAAAATTATGTGCCATTTATTCAGACCGATGTCGCGATTAATCCTGGTAACTCGGGTGGGCCTCTTTTCAACCTTGATGGCGAAGTCGTGGGGATCAATTCCCAGATCTATAGTCGTACCGGTGGCTTCATGGGGCTCTCGTTTGCGATCCCGATGGATGTAGCGATGAATGTGGTTGATCAGTTGAAGGATACTGGTCATGTTACCCGTGGCTGGTTCGGGATCCTGATTCAGGATGTGACGCGTGAACTGGCTGAATCATTCGAAATGGAGAAACCAATCGGCGCACTGGTGGCTAAAGTACTGCCGGAAAGTCCCGCTGAAGCGGCGGGTATCAAGGTCGGGGATGTGATTGTTGCATTCAATGGGAAGGAGGTGGTGAGTTCATCGGCACTACCACCCATGGTGGGCAGTACTCGCGTCGGTGAGAAGATCGAAACCAAAATTATTCGCGAAGGCAAGTCAATCACAATTAACGTCAAGATTGGTGAACTACCGCTGGAAGATGACCTGAAGGTTTCAGCGACCGAAGAGGCCGATAAGACGGTTGAGATTGAGCGTCTCGCACTGGTGGTCTCTGAGCTCGCTGATGAGCAGAAAGAGATTCTGGAGGAAGGTAAGTCTGGTGTCTATATCGACTCGGTAGGACGTGGTGCTGCGGGTCGAGCAGGGATACGCAAGGGCGATATCATCGTGATGCTGGATAATAAGAATATTGATGACGTAAATGGCTTCAAGGAGATCGTCGAAGGGCTAAAAGCCGGGCGTTCTGTGCCGGTGCTGGTGCAGCGCCGCAGTGGTCCAGTCTTCCTTGCGCTCAAGATTAGTGATGAGGAATAAGCATCAATGACTGGAATCTGACGATAATATGTCTCTTTTTCCTGTTTTTCGACCGGAAATGATACAAGAGAAGGGGGGAATCGTTTAGAATTCCCCCCTTCTTTTTTGTATTTCCCGGGATCTTCCCGCTCTGAGTTTGCCCACAAATGAAGCACATACGTAATTTTTCGATCATTGCCCACATCGACCACGGAAAATCAACGCTTTCAGACCGCCTGATTCAGGTTTGCGGTGGTCTGAGCGAGCGAGAGATGTCTGCGCAGGTGCTCGATTCAATGGATATTGAACGTGAGCGAGGCATCACCATCAAGGCGCAGAGCGTGACATTGGAGTATGTCGCGAAAGATGGCGAACGCTATCAATTTAATTTTATCGATACGCCTGGCCATGTTGATTTTGCCTATGAAGTGTCGCGTTCACTGGCAGCCTGTGAAGGTGCCTTACTGGTGGTAGATGCCTCACAAGGGGTGGAGGCGCAGACCGTGGCGACCTGCTATACCGCGATTGAACAGGGTTTAGAGGTGGTGCCGGTTTTGAATAAGATCGATCTGCCAACTTCAGACCCAGAGCGGGTGATTCAGGAGATTGAAGAGATCGTTGGTGTTGAGGCCGAAGACGCGGTACGTGTCAGTGCCAAGACCGGACTCGGTGTGGATGCGTTGCTGGAGGATATTGTTGCCCGCATCCCGCCACCAGAAGGTGATCCCGATGCGCCGCTACAGGCGTTAATCATCGACTCCTGGTTCGATAATTTTCTTGGCGTGGTTTCACTGGTGCGTATTGTTCAGGGAAAAATCTCAGTTAAAGATAAAGTCACTGTGATGTCCACCGGCAAAAGCCATCAGATCGATCGTGTTGGCATCTATACGCCTAAGGCAAACGATCTTGGATCGCTCTCTGCCGGCGAAGTGGGCTATGTCATCGCAGGCATCAAAGAGATCAATGGCGCGCCGGTGGGCGATACCTTGACCCAGACAGGAAACCCTGCCGCGAGCCCCTTACCAGATTTTCAGAAAGCCAAGCCTCAGGTATTTGCGGGTCTCTTTCCAATTAACGCCGAAGACTACGAAGATTTTCGTGATGCATTAGCAAAGCTCTGTCTCAATGATGCCTCGCTTTTTTATGAGCCAGAGTCATCTCAGGCACTCGGGTTTGGCTTTCGTTGTGGGTTTCTCGGCATGCTGCATATGGAGATCATTCAGGAGCGACTGGAGCGTGAGTATAACCTGTCGCTGATTACCACAGCACCAACGGTCGTTTACGAAATTGTCACCAGCAAGGGTGATGTATTGCAAATCGATAATCCATCACGAATCCCGGACCCAGGTATGATTGAGGAATTTCGCGAGCCAATCATTCAGGCAGATATTCTGGTGCCGCAGACGCATCTTGGGGCGGTAATCACCCTCTGTATTGAAAAACGCGGGGTGCAAAAGAAGATGCACTATCATGGGAATCAGGTGGCGGTGAGTTATGAGCTGCCGATGAGCGAAGTAGTGATGGATTTTTACGATAGACTTAAGTCGGTGAGCAGAGGGTATGCTTCGTTAGATTACTCTTTTATCCGTTTTCAGGCGGCTGATCTGGTTAAACTTGATATCTTGATCAATGGAGAGCGTGTGGATGCACTTTCGTTAATCGTCCATCGAGATCGTTCACAATTTCGCGGTCGGGAGCTGGTTGAGCGCATGCGCACGCTGATTCCTCGTCAGATGTTTGATGTCGCGATTCAGGCAGCCATAGGCGCGCATGTGATCGCGCGCGAAACGGTCAAAGCGTTGCGTAAGAATGTAACTGCCAAATGTTATGGTGGCGATGTTAGTCGTAAACGTAAGCTTTTGGAAAAACAGAAAGCGGGTAAGAAACGTATGAAGCAGGTAGGGTCGGTGGAGATTCCACAGGATGCCTTCCTTGCTGTGTTAAAGACGGGTAAATAATTATGAATTTTGATTTTCAAGGGATAATGCTACTGTTGTTGATTGTCAGTGGTGTTATATGGGCTCTGGATCACTGGAAGTGGGCAGCTAAACGGCGTGCGGCAGAGAAGACTGCACGGGCGTCGATGAAGCCGCCGCTAGATGAAGCAAAGCTTGCTGGAATTTTCAGGGAGCCAACTTACGTCGAATACGCCAAATCTTTTTTCCCAATCATCCTGATAGTTTTTGTGATGCGTTCGTTTCTGGTGGAGCCGTTCCGTATTCCATCTGGCTCAATGATGCCGACACTCCTGGTGGGTGATTTCATTTTGGTCAATAAATTTACCTATGGTGTGCGTCTGCCGGTCGCGGGCGCTAAGATCCTCGATATTGGCGCCCCAGAACGTGGCGACGTCGTCGTATTTCGTTACCCGAAAGATCCCTCGCTTGACTATATCAAGCGTGTTGTGGGCTTGCCGGGGGATCGAGTTGGTTATTTTAATAAAACTATCTATATTAATGGCAAACCAGTGGCGCAGGAGGAGACAGGAAAATATATTGGCATTGGCGGTGGGTTGTCTTCAGATGGTGCTAGTCAACGCATTGAACAGCTGGGCAACGTTGAACATGAGATTCTGATTAATACCGCTCAGCGTGCGCGTGAAGGAGAGTTTGTTGTCCCTGCTGGCGAATATTTTGTGATGGGTGATAATCGAGATAACAGTAATGATAGTCGTTTTTGGGGTACAGTGCCTGAAGACCACCTGGTAGGAAAGGCCTTCATGATCTGGATGAACTGGGATTCTTCTGCCGGCGGCATTACCTGGGGACGAATAGGTTCCAGCATCGACTAATCAATGATATAGGAGTAAGTAATGAAAAGAATAGCAACAAGGCAACATGGTGCTAGTGGGAGTGGTTTTATCGCCCTGATTGTACTGTTCGTCATGCTGGTAGTATTGGTGCTGAAGCTTTTTCCGGTCTATATGGAGCACTTTAATGTCAGTTCATCATTAAACTCACTGAGTGACCAGGCTGACATTAAAGAAATGAAAAAGGCGGAAATAAAAAAGTTGCTTGAACGCCGTTTCGCTATTAACGAAGTGGATAACGTAAATAAAGAAAACATTATGATCAATAAAACAAAGAGTGGCATGACGATTGATGTGATCTATGAGGTGCGCAAGCCTCTGGTGGGTAACATTGATATTGTCATCTATTTTAACGATCAATTGAAGATCTAGTCCTGTGATGTACGGCATGGAGCATTTGAGTAATTGAATCACTCAATTGACAAAGTAGAGCAGGTGATTGAGTATCGTTTTATGCAGCGTCATCATTTAGAAACTGCTCTAACTCATCGTAGTGTTGGCAGTAATAATAATGAACGCCTTGAGTTCCTCGGTGACGCTATCCTCAATTTCGTGATCGCAGAGGCGCTTTATCATCAATTCCCGAATGTCGATGAAGGTAAATTGAGTCGACTGCGTGCATCGCTGGTGCGTGGTAGTACATTGGCCGTGTTAGCACGAGACCTCAGCCTCGGTGATTACATTGTACTTGGACCGGGGGAGTTGAAGAGTGGTGGCTTTCGCCGTGAATCAATACTAGCGGGTACGTTAGAGGCCATTATTGGTGCAGTTTTACAGGATGGTGGTTTTGAAGCGGCTAAGGCATTTATTTTGAATCTCTATCAGGCTGCTCTGGACGAAGTCTGCGCAGATCGAGAGCTTAAAGACCCCAAGACACGTCTGCAAGAGCACTTACAGGCAAAGAAACAGACGTTACCCAGTTACTCGGTTGTCTCGATTGATGGCGAAGGGCATTCGCAGCGTTTCACTGTTGATTGCACGGTTGAAGGTCTGGGTAAAAAAATTATCGGTATTGGCGAGAGTCGGCGTAAAGCCGAGCAACATGCTGCATCGAATGCACTAGAGTTATTATTGAAAAATGAAGAGTGATTTTTTGAACCATTGTGGTTACGTGGCGATTGTTGGGCGCCCCAATGTCGGCAAATCTACATTGCTGAATCGTATTCTGGGTCAGAAGGTCAGCATCACCACACGCAAGCCGCAAACTACCCGCCATCAGATTCTTGGCATCAAGACGACCGAAGATGCGCAGGTGGTTTATGTAGACACACCAGGATTGCACCGTGGTAGTAAAAAGGCAATGAATCGTTACATGAATAAGGCTGCCGCGAGCGTTATTAATGATGTCGACGTGGTGGTGTTTGTTGTCGATGGTCTGCGCTGGATGGACGATGATCAGGCGATTCTTGAGAAGTTAAAAAACATCGAGTCGCCAGTGATCCTTGCATTGAATAAACTCGATAAACTGCAAGACAGAGAACAGTTATTGCCTCATATACAGCAGTTGTCTGAAAAGATGACCTTTAAGGAGATTATTCCGATTTCAGCCAGCAATGGTGAGAATATTGAGTCACTTGAGACGATGGTGACATTACTGTTGCCAGCATTACCCGCCTTTTTCCCGGAAGATCAAATAACCGATAAGAGCGAGCGTTTTATCGCGGCAGAGTTGGTGCGTGAAAAATTGATGATGCGACTGGGGCAGGAGATCCCCTATTCATTAACGGTTGAGATTGAGCAATTCAAGTTGGAAAAAGAGGTGCTGCATATTAATGCGCTAATCTGGGTGGAGCGCGATAATCAGAAGACCATTGTCATTGGCAAGAATGGTGAAATGTTGAAGGCAGTGGGTAAACAGGCACGCCTCGAAATGGAGAAGATGTTTGAAAAAAAGGTCTTTCTCAAGCTGTGGGTGAAGGTCAAAGATAAGTGGGCAGATGATGAGCGTGCGTTACAGAATCTGGGTTATACGGAGTAAGGGTAGCGTGGGGTCGCCAATACGCCACCACCTACAGCCTGGTTTTGTTCTGCACCAAAGGGCGTATCGTGATACCAGCATGATCGTCGATTTCTTTACCGTATCACATGGCCGTATTAGTGTCGTTGCCAGGGGGGTTCGTAAAGCAAAATCACGTCTGGCACCGCTACTGCAGCCATTTCAGCCCCTGTTGCTCTCATGGGTTGCACGTGGTGAACTTGGTACGCTGACTGCGGTTGAAAGCAACGGTGTACCGTTGATGCTGAATCGCCGTGTACTGATCAGTGGGTTTTATATCAACGAGCTTCTGGTTCGATTATTACATCGCGATGACCCTCATACTGAACTTTTTCAGGCCTACCTTGAGGTGCTGCAACAATTAGCTGCCCTGCAATATTCGCAGTTGCAGGTGCCCACCGATGAACAGGTTGCATTAAGAGGATTCGAGAAACAGCTGCTGCATGAGCTTGGTTACGCCTTGATACTGGATCATGATGTAGTAAGTGGTGCACCGCTAAGCGATGATGCGTTGTATCATTATTATCTGGACCAGGGGCCGATGCTCTTTGATGAGGAACAGATGGGCAGTGTATTTGCTCAGAATAGTCAGTCACGGGCGCGGGCGCGCGATGTGGTCAGGCTGCATGGCAGGAGTTTGCTTGATTTGGCTCACGGGGTCTTTAGAGATAATCGCTCTCTGCGAGAGAGCAAACGATTGATGAGAGCGGCGCTGGGGGTTCATCTTGGCAGCAAACCTCTGTATAGCAGGATGCTGCTCAGTGGTTTACAGCCTTCCGCTGTTACAAAACATTCGTCTGAAATGGAATATAGGTAGAGAAAGTATGAATCAACAACCAATATTTTTGGGTGTAAACATAGATCATGTTGCAACCCTGAGGCAAGCACGCGGTACGCGCTATCCGGACCCGATTCAGGCAGCAATTGATGCGGAACAGGCAGGCGCTGATGGGATTACATTACACCTGCGCGAAGATCGTCGTCACATTCAAGAGCGTGATGTCAGGATGTTGAAAGAGATCCTGCAAACGCGCATGAATCTAGAGATGGCCGTGACAGATGAGATGATTGCGATTGCTGCTGAGGTGGCCCCAGAAAATGTTTGCCTGGTACCTGAGCGGCGCGAAGAATTAACTACCGAGGGTGGACTGGATGTTGTTGGGCATGAAGCTAAGGTTGCCGATGCCTGCCGACAACTTGCCGACAGTGGTTCGATTGTCTCGCTGTTTATCGATGCAGAAAATGGGCAGATAGACGCTGCTGTGCGTTGTGGTGCGCCTGTGATTGAGGTCCATACCGGGCGCTATGCAGACCTGGTTGATGAGCAGGCACAACAGGCTGAGTTGAAGAAAATCAACGATGCCGTTTTATATGCCCATCGCTGCGGCCTGCAAGTAAATGCCGGACACGGTTTACACTATCATAATGTAGCGCCGATTGCGGCGATCAAAGAAATCGTCGAATTGAATATTGGCCATGCCATTATTGCCCGTGCACTCTTTACTGGTTTGCAGGAAGCGGTGCGTGAGATGAAGCATTTGATGCGAGAAGCTCGCCGGTGATAATCGGTATAGGCACCGATATTGTACGTGTCTCACGTATGGCCAGGAACCTGGAGCGATATGGTGATAAGTTTGCAGCGCGTATTTTAACCTCGAGTGAGTTTGCCGAATTTTCACAGCATAAGCGCCCGGCCGGTTTTCTCGCTAAGCGTTTTGCGGCCAAAGAGGCGGCCGCCAAAGCAATGGGATGTGGTTTCAGAGATGGCCTGATGTTGACGCATATTGGTATCGGACATGATGAATTTGGTAAGCCGTTACTGGAATACCGTGATAAGGCGATTGAGGTCTGCAATAGACTGAAGGTTAGCCATAGTCATGTTTCAATCTCTGATGAAGATGAATATGCCGTTGCTTTTGTTACATTGGTCTCCTGAAAATAATTTCTCTTCCTGCTGTTCTGCATCAATCACCTCCCCTAAGTTCTACTCCTTTTTGTGACTAAGATCTCAAATGTTTTTGTTCGATTTTTGGAATTGTATAGCTGTTCACAAAATAGATGTATTATTTGCGGTTTAATAGTTTATTCATTTATATCGTTATTATTCGATGGAGAAAGTAGATGCGTGATCGCCTGAAAGTAGTGATGTTGATCTTTGTAATGAGCTTTTCTGCTGCTGTATCAGCTTCAGGAACTGCACCTGATTTTGAGCTTGATGGACTTAAAGGAAAGGTCAAGTTATCCGAGTACAAAGGGAATGTAGTCTATCTCGACTTCTGGGCATCATGGTGCGGGCCATGTCGAAAATCATTTCCCTGGATGAATGATTTGCAGGCACGTTTTAAGGATCAGGGATTACGGATCGTTGCGGTGAACCTGGATTCAAAGCGAGCTGATGCGGATGATTTTATTACACAGATGGCGCCGCGTTTTGATATCGCGTTCGATCCTCCAGGAAATGTCGCGGGACGTTATGATCTGCAAGGGATGCCAAGTGCTTTTTTGATAGATCGCAAAGGACAACTGCATAGTGTGCATTTAGGTTTTCGCGGCAAGGATATCGACCTGTTAGAGCATGAAATAGAGACGCTACTCAATAATGATAAAATCAAAAATTAATATTAAGACTTTAGTGCATTATAGCTTGTTGTTTTCTTTTCTTTTGCTGAGCGGCTGCTCCACCTTAAAAACCGGAGGGATGTTTGCCAAAGAGACGGTCGAGCCATGGCATAAAGAATTATTGGCCGAAGAGAGAATGCAACTAAATCCATATCCCCTGGAAAATAGTGCCGATCAAAAAATTTATTACAGTCGTGAAAGTGCCAATGGCGGACAGGGTATTGGTGGCGGAGGTTGTGGGTGCAATTAAAAGATAAGAAGTTGAAATCATACCCCTCAAAACCATCCGTTCGCAGCGCGCTAATTATGGCGACATGTACTGTATTGTCTGGCTCACTGTCACCTGCAAGCGCAGAAGAGGAGGATGACAGCACATTATCCAGAATAGATTTGTCAACGCTCTATTATTCAGAAGAAGATCGTGTCTCTGTCAATACCACTCATGTAGTCGTAGAAAACGATCTTGGTGATGAGGAGTTTGTACGCGCCAATTTTATCTATGACACCATTACTGGCGCCTCACCTAACGGGCGAATTATCCCGGCGGATCAGGGCAGTGGTGGGAGTATTCCTTTTACCTCGGCCTCTGGTTTTACGCTTAATGTGAATGACGTAGGAAGTGCTGGGCAAAAGTGGCTGACTGAGTTTACTGATAAACGAGCTGCGATTGATCTGAGCTGGGAAAAACCGATTACACGTACGCTACGGCGTATCTTTGAAGGTAATTTTTCATCTGAAAATGACTTTACTTCATATGGTGGTGCAGCAACGATGGTATGGGATCTAAACCAACGCAATACGACTGTTACCGGTGGGCTGTCAGTGTTAAAGGAGACCGTGAGTCCAGATAGTGGTACGCCTTTGGAGTTGGCAATCGCTAATTGCAATGATACTGCGCCGGCATTACCCGTATGGGCAAATTGTAATATTACCAGCCCTCGATTTGGTAATGGTCATAAACGAGTATTTGATGGTGTAATTGGGGTGACACAGGTCATCAATAAACGCACGATTACACAGTTGAATTATAGCCATGGCGTATCTCTTGGTTATCTTACTGACCCCTATAAACTGATCAGTGTAGTAGACAACAATCTTGATGGTGAAGAGGTGCTAATTTTATACGAAAAGCGCCCAGACAGACGTGCGCGCAATAGTCTTTACTGGAAGACAGTCAGCCAGCTTAGTCCTAAAAAAGTGGTAGATTTTTCCTATCGATATTTCTGGGATGACTGGGGCATTAAATCTCACACTATTGATTATAAATATCGTTATGATTACGCGCCAAAGAGTTACCTTCAGCCGCATATTAGATACAATACGCAATCGAGTGCTGATTTCTTTCATAACGCTATAGATGCCGCAGTGAATGAACTGCCTCGGTATGCGAGTGCTGATTATCGTCTCGATAAACTGCAAACCTATAGTATTGGGTTGAAATATGGAAAAGAGCTGGGGAAAAGTGGGGCGTTTGCTATGCGCGCTGAGTATATCGTCCAAAACTATAATGCTGTATCGTTGCCTGACATGAAAGCGCTGGTTTATCAGGGAACGTTCTCTTTTAAATTTTAGATACTTGGCGGTTAAAATGAAGGGGGCAGGGCCTGTAGGGCTGGAGAGGCAGAATGGCCTGTGGGTCGGGCGATTTACCGCAATGGCAAGCCCATGTGAACTATTGGTGGATACGCCAGATCGAACACTGGCGTCATCTCTTTTATCCATAGCAGAGCACGAAGCTAAACGTATAGAGCAAAAGTTCAGTCGTTATCGTGACGACAATATCATTTTCAAAATCAATAATGCCTGTGGGAAATCCGTCGCCGTCGATGAAGAGACTGCATTGCTGCTGGATTATGCAGATCAATGTTATCAGTTGAGTGGGGGACGCTTTGACATTACATCCGGAGTGTTGCGTGAGGTCTGGCGATTTGATGCTAGTGCGAATGTGCCATCATCTGATGCGGTCACGGCCTTACTATCACGGGTGGGCTGGTCCAGGGTTAAGTGGCATTCTGCTGTATTGACAATGCAACGTGGAATGGAAATTGATTTAGGAGGGGTAGGTAAAGAATATGCGGTGGATCGTACTGCATTGTTACTTAGGCCTCATATTAGCAGTGGTGTACTCATTAACTTCGGTGGTGATTTATGTGCGCTTGGCCCTCGCATAGATGGTAGTGCGTGGGAGATTGCAATCGATGACCCGGAAAATAGCGGTAAAAACCAGCTTGGACAGGTAAGCTTGAAAACGGGAGCTGTTGCGACCAGCGGAGATGCACGGCGCTACCTGCTTAAGGACGGTGTGCGTTATGGCCATATTCTCGATCCACGAACGGGGTGGCCAATTCCATATGCGCCTCGCTCAGTCACAACTATTGCATCTACCTGCATGGAGGCGGGCATGTTGTCGACGTTTGCAATGCTTGAAGGCGCTGGCGCAGAGGCGTTTCTCAAACAACAGGAAGTCGAATTTCTGTGTTTTTAGGAATCTCTGATTAATTCTGGGCGGAATGATATGAGATTCAAAACTGCCCAATGCAAGGCGGAAATCGCAGATAATACCCAAGGGGCACGCCGTAGCGGGCAATTACCAAGGTTTCCAACACCGCAGTGGACAATTTTGGACTCAGAGCATCCGTTCATGAATAAATCAGAGGTTCCTTTAACTTTTGGTTAAAATTGAATGCCATGAGGCGCAGTCTTGTGCGCCTCATGGCATTTACTGAGTAGCAGATCACCCAGATTTAGATGGCCTCATTTGGCGCATTTTCATCCAGCGGAGGGTCGTCGTTGAGGACATTACCGTTTTGGACGCCAAAGTATTTGTATACCGATGATGCGACCGAGAAAGGTTCTGCCTGATAACTATCACTAGTCGGTGAGGTGAACTGACGATTAACACCTGAGGCACCAATGCGCATTGTTTTACCCACAATCTTGCCCAGGGTGCGCCCTGGAATTCCTTTCCCACCCAGTGTCATCAGATTCTGATTATTGCCATGGTCCCAGCCGATTGAGTTGTTCAAGTTTACATTGCGGCCAAAATCGCCATAGACATTGATAATGATATTGTCGCGATTTGTCAGGTTCATATGTTTGACAGCGACGTCAAGTGAGCTCATCAGGTCGCGCATGCGTGCTGGGTACTCTATCAGGCTTGAGTCGTGATCATCCCAGCCACCGAGGCCACCGCTGCCCATTGAGATGAACAAACTATCAGGATTGTTGATTGCCAAGCTGACAGCCGCCTTCATGCGGTTGCCAAAATTAGTATTAGGATAGGCGATTGGCAGGGCTGTATTCGGATCGATAGGAAGACTCGCATCGATTGCCGTGGCATTAAAACTGGCGCGAATAAAGTCAGCGAGTTCTCGACGTTTGGTGAATGCTTCCCTCACTTTCAGGAATTTTTGGCGTTGTGCGGTACTGCGTGCAAGCGCATCAATCGCATCTTCGTTAGCACCAACAAGATTCGCAGGATCGGAGCCGCCTTGACCTGAAACAAAGGAGTTGTTATTGCGGTCATAAGGGTTGCGAAAGTTCTGATCAAGCGCGACATATTTGGCACCTAACGGAATATCAAGACCAGCAAGCTGGAATATTAGCGAGTCACCTTCGAAAGAAACAAAGGGCAGTATCATATCTTCAGGGGCTTTACCAAAGGCGCCGTGAGCGCTCAACACTGCCGCGAGTGTTGTTGCCATGCCCGGACTGTTTTCTGCGTCCAGATGGCCGGTGAGGTTCTGAAAAATACTGGAACGATGCGCTTTAGAATCTTCTTTTACACGATTCAATGTACGAAAGATGGTCATATCGCCTGATGCAATCAGGCTTTCCATTATTTCACCGCCCGCGCCATTATTGCCACCACCCCAGAAATTATTGGGGGTGACAATGGTGTTGGCATCGTTGGGGTTTAAATTATCAGGGTAGGGGTTTTGCGAGTTGGCGTTAATATCTTCTATATTGGTGAGATTGCCAGCCAGTTCAGAGGGGCCGCCATAAAGAAAAATATGAATGACCTGAGGAAGTACGGCTGGTCGCACGTAATTGACTTCATTCAGGATAACGTTATTAGCGTTTCCAGTATTCAGTGCTGCCATGCTGGGTGAAATAAGGCTACGACCGCCCAGCATAGATGCTGCAGTACAAGCACCACCAAGGATACCAAGATGTTTCAGGAATTGTCTTCTTTCCATAATAATGATACCTGCTTAATTTACGCTGTTGTTGAAATACGTCTCGGGTAAGCGAGAAATATAATCAAATATGATCATTGTTTGTCCAGTACGATTATCACCATAGTTTCGATTGGTAATGACATCGCTTAAAACGGTTAACTCCTGACCATTGGCTTTACGACCAACGGTGCTTAAAAAGAGGTAATGGATAAAGTCGTTTGCATCCAGGTCTGATGCTTTTTCGATAAATCCAGGTTCCCAACCCGCATCGTTATCGTTCGTTAAGTTTGTTCTTCGATCAAGTAACAGACGTTCACGTGTCAGTTTGTGATAATAGGAAAAACTGAGAGAGTCCAGCGGTTGCTCAGCCCAGCGGCCGAGTTTGAGTGTCATTCCTGGTTGCTTCATTTGAGCCAGGGTTGGGTTTGAAGCGCTACCAGATGGATTATTTAGATCCTGAAAGAAGCGTCTGTATGGGTGCCACTTTGTGCGGTGCGCAATGTTGAAAAAGGTCTCTTCCAGGCGTCTTGGGCGTTCACTGTTGAGCAGGTATTCGCGAGAAAAAAGAATGGCGGTAAAGATGTGCTCAAATCGTGTTGGGTTACTGTTGATGATACTTTGCACCAGTGCAGCACGTTTCGCCTGATCCATGTCAACAAAGAACTGATCGACCAGTACATTGACGACTCTGGCGACCACCTTGGGGTGGTTTGACACAGTGCGGTAAAAATCGAAGCAGGTATTGATCCACTGGCCGAGTACTTTTTGCGGCACTATGTTTTCATCGAGCGTAATGACAAGCTGGTAGTCCTGATCATCACCGGTCAGGTGCCAGTTTTGACACGCCTGTGAGGCCTTTGGTACTTCGTCATCTTTATCGAACAGGCCAAGATAGATTTCGATCATCTCACGAGTGTTGTCTTCTGGTGAGCGAAAACGACGCCAGTTTTCCTGAGAAATCATATGCTGGTAGATGATGTCACGGATGCTCATGTTTGAATTAATGCGACTAACGAGCTTGCTATAGACTCTGTGGACATCGAAGTAATCGGCTGAGTCCATCTCGAGTGCCGGTGAAAAGAGGATGGTGTTGGCCAGAGTGTAGGCCATCCAGTGCGAAAAGAGGTCGCGACTGACAGGAAGGTCGAACATCAACGCCAGCGGCATCTCTTGCGAATAACGTGTCGAATTGAAATCATAATTATCGTTAATCTGCTGGATGTAGTTACCCGTGTCAGGAAGTTCTTTAGTTAACTGAAGTGATGTTCGATTGATAAAATTACCGCCGCCACCAATTTTTGGAGATGCCAGTCCCTGGCTTAGGTCAAAAAATTCATCGGCAGGAACACCTTTGTAGAGCGTGCCCATCAGACGATTTGAAACGGCGTATTGCTGTTCCGCGGATAATTGGTTGTATTCGCTAGATGTGAGTGGGGTGGCTTCACCCGTTACAACCTGGGCTCCAAAGAGTCCAGCGGTGCTCTCTGTATCTTGTCCCTGGCTCGGTGAGTCCGGTTTACATGCGGTGAGGATAACTGCTGTTAACATCACCCACACAGCTTGTTTTATCGCATCTCTCATGTTTTAGTCTCTCGAATTATTATTAATAGTGTGCAGCGATCTACGTCACGGAAGCATTTTCACTGCATTTCACTTCATCTGGATCAATTATAGATATTCTTATATGATAAAAACTTGAGCTATTTCACAACATGAGAAGATGTCTTATTAATACAAATAATCTGTTGTTATTTAAGGAACCTCTGATTTATTCATCATTTCCGTCATAATACGTTTTATCGATTTAAACGTCGCGGAGAACAACAAGATGCGCCAGCAAACACTCGCCGA
>CALZHD010000010.1 GCA_945787155.1 uncultured Gammaproteobacteria bacterium
TGCCGCTGGTGGCGAGATAGAGACCACTGCCTTCGCCTCGTCTGACGACTTTGGTGTCACCGGTGACGATGCTGACGCCGCATGCCCGTGCAGCTGCGGTCATGCTGATGACGATGCGCTCCAGCTGGGCGATCTCCAGCCCCTCTTCGATGAAGGCGTTGAGGCTGAGATAGTGCGGAGTCGCACCTGAGACCGCGAGGTCATTGACGGTGCCGTGTACTGCCAGTGAGCCGATGTCACCGCCGGGAAACTCCAGTGGTTCGACGGTGAAGCCGTCGGTGCTAAAGAGTAGTTGGCCATCAGAGTGTGGCTGTGGCAATAGTGGCTGTGGAAAGCGCAACGTGGCGGCATCACAATCGATGTCGAGTGCGCTATTGTCGAGATGGCGTGCAAAGACCTCTGTGATCAATGCGCGCATACGGCGGCCACCGTTACCATGGGCGAGGGTGATGTGCTTGTCGCGCCCGAGACTCATCGTGGTGCCGCTGCCTCGATGATCTGTCCATAACAGAGGGCGGCATCGTTACAGGGGAGTTGCTGGGGCAGGTAGACCTCAAATCCTGCCATCTCGAGTAAATGCATTGCCTGTTCTGTCAGCAGTCGATTTTGAAACACGCCGCCGCTGAGTCCAACGGTAAACGCCCCATGCCGGCGGCGTAGTTGCACCGCCTGATCACAGAGGGTGTGAGCGAGCGTGCTGTGGAAGTACCGCGCGCGTTGCGCAACACTTTTTTGCTGGTCCCTGAGAGGGGTTAACAGTGGTTGCCAGTCGCTCACCAGCTGCGGCCGCCTGTAATAACATGGCTGCCTGACCGTCAAAGGTGGCGTGATCGATCAAACCGAGGAGGGATGCGGCGCCATCAAAGAGGCGGCCAATCGAGCTGGTTTGGGGCGCGTTGATGCCTTTTTGCCACGCATGATAGAGCAGTGCAGCCTGTGGATGGACATCCCACTGTTCGCCAGCCTGCCAGCAGAGCGCGGCAGCGCAGCGCCACGGTTCACGTGCCGCGCGTTCGCCGCCGGGCAGCAGGAATGGGCGCAAGGTGGCCACACGTTGCCATTGGCCAGGCCTGCCGAGGAGTGCCTCGCCGCCCCATAGTGTGTCATCTGTCCCCAGCCCTGCCCCGTCCCAGGTGAAGATGAGGCTGTTGCCCTGGAGGTTGTATTCGCCGCCGAGCGCAGAGGCGTGAGCGTGGTGGTGGTAGACCTGCGTTAGTTTGAGGCCGCATGTGTTGGCCCAGCGATGACTATAATAATTTGGGTGCGCATCACAGACAACATCTTCAGCGATAACATGGTAGTGGCTTTGCAGCGACTCAATGGTCTGTTTGAACAGTTCAGCCGTGCGCGGTGACTTCAGTTCACCAATGTGCGGTGAGATCACAATACGCTCATCCCATGCGAGGGCGATGATATTTTTCATCTGTCCACCGACGGCGAGCAGTGGTCTATCGACGGTGAAAGGCAGTGAAAGTTCCAGTGGCGCATGGCCACGCCCAGGGCGCACTGGACGAGGCCGCTGTTTAATCACCTGAAAGAGACTGTCATCGGCGGTGTGAGTGATTGACCTGTTGTGATGAAGGAATGCGTCAGCGATATCACTCAATCGTGTCTCGGCCTCATCGGCCTCGGTTAATACAGGTTCACCACTGATGTTGGCCGAGGTTGCGATGAGCGGCTTGTCAAAATCGCTCAGAATTAAATGATGCAGCGGACTATAGGGCAGTAGTGCGCCGATGTGATTCAGGCCCGCTGCAATCAGTGATGAAAGTGAGGTCTCAGCGCGCTTTTGACACAGTACGATGGGATGGCTTCGATCGCAGAGGAGTGCTGCGGCGACTTCATCGACGATCAGTTCATGCCGTGCAGCATCCAGGTTGCTGAACATCACCGCCAGTGGTTTGTCGGGGCGTCCCTTGCGCGCGCGTAACCTTGCGATGGCGCCATCATTATCAGCCGCGCATAACAGGTGATAGCCACCGATCCCTTTAACCGCGACGATCTTGCCCGCCAGTAGTGCCGCGTGGGTCTGTTGCAGGACTGCACGATTATCGCTGTATTGGTTTTCTTTTTCAACGAAGGTGAGTTGTGGTCCGCACTCAGCACAGGCGATTGCCTCTGCATGGAAACGACGATCGTTGGGATCGTTGTATTCTTTTTCACAGCGGGCGCAGGGTGGGAACTCATTCATATTGGTGTTGATGCGGTCATACGGTAGCTGCGTAATCGCGGTGTAGCGCGGGCCGCATTGAGTACAGCTGATAAATGGATAGCGATAACGGCGGTTGTGTGGGTCGTTGAGTTCATCGAGACAGTGCTGGCAGCAGTCAAGGTCGAGTGGCAGGTGGATATTGGTGTGCTCATTCTGGGAGCTGTCGATGATGGAAAAGCCACTGAATGACGTGGCGGGTAATTCAATGGTTTGTCGATGAATGATCTGTGGCGAAGCGGTTGTTGGGGCAGTGTCGATTAACAGGCGTAAAAAAAGTTCGATTGTATCTGATTGTCCACTAGCTAAAATTTCAACCTCCCCACGCTGATTGCGCACCCAGCCATCGATGCCAAGTTGTGTTGCAATACGATAGACATGGGGACGAAAGCCAACCCCTTGCACACCCCCTGCGAGACGCAGGTGGATCGTCTGGATCGGGGCCTTATTAGCCTCGATTTTTGCATCGCTTGCGGTGAGTGCGGCCATCGATCAATTATGCCTGAATGGATCGTTTTTGTTTTACCGCTGACTGTTTGTGTAGACCATTGGCCCACCAGATGCGGCAGGCCCCTTCGTCAGAGACCATGCAGGGACCGATGGGGGTGGCGGGGGTGCAGGCAGTGCCGTAGAGGCGACATCGGTTGGGATAGCATTTGCCGAGCACCACCTGCGCGCAGTCGCAGCCGGGAGGCATCTCACGTTCGTGGTTGCGCTCGGCCGCGTACTGCGCAAAGTGGGTGTGGGCATCGTGGGCCTGATAGGTTTCATTGAGCGCGTAACCGGACGCTGGGATCATACCGATGCCACGCCACGGGCTATCGATGATATCGAGTGTTGCATTTATCAACCGCTGCGCGGTGCGATTACCCTGTGGTTTAACGATCGCTGGGTAACAGTTATCGAGACGTGCCTCGCCATCGAGTAACTGCGTAATCACTGAGTAGATGGCGGCGAGCAGTGTCTCTGCATCAAAGCCTGCCACGGCAAGCGGTAATTGATGTTGCTCGGCAACAAAGCGCCACTCATCGCTGCCCATCACGGCACTGACATGGCCGGGTGCAATCAACGCGTTAAAACCGGGTGTATCACTATCCAGGAGTTGTGCGACAGCAGGCCAGGTACGGCGTGCGGCGAGTAGCAATAACAGGTTGTCCGGAATGCCTTCGGCAATGAGTGCGGCCGTGGGGGCGGTGGTGGTCTCAAATCCCGCCATAAAAAAGACGACCCTCTGTTGTGGGTGTTGCAGCGCCAGCGCGCGCGCCTCAATCGGTGAGGCGATTGGGCGGATGTTGGCACCCAGTGCGCTGGCCTGTTCTAGTGATCGCGGTGCATCTTTGGCGGCGTTGATTGGCACGCGCAACATGTCGCCAAAAGTAGCGACGATCACCGCTTCATTGAGTGCGATCTGTATCGCAAGTTCAATCGCCTCTTCGGGACAGATACAGACTGGGCAGCCGGGGCCGGGGATGAGTTCGATATTTTCTGGTAGCAGTGTACGCAGTCCTGCCTGATTCAACGCCCGCTCGTGGCCACCGCAGACGTTCATGATCTTGATCGTGTCAGGAATGGTGAGGGCGTTGATTTTATCGAGCCATTGCTTTGCGTGGGTAGTGGACATGGTTCAGCGGCTTGTCCATTGGTGTGAGCAAGCATCTTTTAACCACGCGCACCAGGCGTCGATGCCTCTGCCATTTTTGGATGAAAGCTGCATCACAGGCGTGTCACCCGCAACTGCTGCCAAATAGCGCCTTGCTTGCTGTGGGTCGAAATCATCGAGCAGCGGTAGCAGGTCACATTTGGTGATCAACATCAGATCCGCAGCGCGAAAGATCACCGGATATTTGGCTGGTTTGTCATCGCCTTCAGGGGTCGACAACAGGGTGACGTTCTGGTGCTGGCCGAGATCAAAGCTGGCGGGGCAGACGAGGTTGCCGACGTTTTCGATAAAGAGCAGATCAACCTGATCGAGGTCTAGCTGTTGCAGCGCATGGCTGACCATCGCCGCATCGAGATGGCAGGCGCTGCCGGTGGTGATCTGGATCGCGGTCACCCCTTTGGTGCGAAGTCGGGCGGCATCGTTTTCCGTTTCGAGATCGCCTTCAATCACGGCGAGACGGTACTGCCCCTTGAGTTCGTCGATCGTGCGTTCCAGCAGTGAGGTCTTGCCGGCACCGGGTGACGACATCAGGTTGATCGCGGTGATGTTGTGTTGCTCGAGTAGTGCACGATTACGGCTGGCCTGTTGGCCGTTCTGCAGTAATAGCTGGCTGTGAACCTGCACGAGAAGTGGGTCGCTATGTGGGGCGTGCACGATATTTTCGTCACCACTGCCAATGGTGTGTTGTCTATTGTCGTTACAGCCGCAGTCAGTGCACATAACGTTCCTCCGTGCCGCTTTGTTGGCCAAGGATGACGCTATCTAACGTCATCTCATCACCGCTGAGGAGTTGTGTCGTTGTGCTATTGCAGTGAGGGCAGGTGAGTTGATTGATATTTACTACGTCACTTTTTTTCTCACAATCATTACAAAAAATGGTAGCGGGTACCGATGTGATTTCCAGTGTGGCATGTTGTGCCGCAGTGCCGTGAGAAACAAGGGGAAAGGCGCGGCGTAGTAGTTCACTATCAATGCCTGCGAGCGGTCCGATTTTGAGTCGAATGACCTTGATATCATCGGCAAGGTGTTCCTCGGCAATTTGGTTGATCTGTCGTAACAGTGCGCGGCAGACAGAGAGTTCATGCATTGTCGTGATCTGCGGGTAGTGTCTGCAATGCGTTGTCTGTCGCCCATGCGAGTTGTGCGTGTGTGGCATCCACCTTCTGAATTGCGTAGCCGACATGCACCATCACAAAGTCGCCGACTGCAATCGGATCGTCCTGTAGCATAAAGCAGTTGATCTCACGTTCAATACCGCGGCTGATACATCGAGCGACGTGGCCATTAATCTCGGTGATTTTCATTGGAATGGCGAGGCACATAGCGATGAATAATTCTGAGCTGATCCTTGTGGAGAGTGATAAGTCTGAACTATAGCATGGTGTGGTTTACGTATATATGATCAAGGCCGTTGAGGAGGCAAGGAGATGGGGGTCGATGGCTTCAAATAATTGATTTAGTGCTCACCCTGTGAAAATGGGGTGAGCGCTGTTACTGCATTATCCCTGCTGGTTAGATTTGATCAGATAACGCGGTCGTTTCCGCCGTCAAGTGGGACATTAGCGCCGGTGATCTTGGAAAATAGCGTGTCACACATCTCAGCGGTCAGTGCGGCGACATCGCTCGAGTGGATCTCCACTTTGAGCAGGTTTTTCTTTTTATACGCTTCGATGCTCATGCCGTAATGTTGGGCGCGTGATGCCAGTACTTCATCGCTCCAGATGGCAGTATCAAAGACAGCATCGGGATGAATGCTATTGATACGGATGTTGTCCTCACTCCATTCGAGGGCCGCGACACGTGCTAATTGACCCAGTGCGGTCTTGGAGGCGGAGTAAGCCGCAGCGCCAGGGCCGGGGGCCGCGATGTTTTTTGAGCCGATCACAACAACACGGCCACCACGGTAGGCGCGTTTTAATAGTGGATGACACTGTCGCATGATTCTAAGATTGGCATCGAGATTGAGTGACATCACGCTTGACCACACGTCATCGCTCAGTGAGTCAATGCGGTTGCCGGGTGGGAACATGCCAGCATTGAGTACCAGCATGTCTATTCCACCAAAACGACTGACGCCACTATTAATGGCAGTTTCAAGTTGATCAACCGATGTGATATCGCATGTGAGCCCGATGTAATTGGCGCTGTTGTATAGATCGACAATTTCATTGTTAATGTCGATGGCTATGACCGCTGCACCTTTATTCAGAAATGACTCGACACACGCTTTACCGATACCTGACGCTGCGCCGGTGATCAACACAACCTCACCGGAAAAGGGCGGTGCTGTGCCTGATTTTTTAAGCTTGGCCTGCTCAAGACTCCAGTACTCAACATCAAAAATATCACTTGCAGGTAGCGCCCGGTAGCCGCCCAGTTGTTCGGCGCGCAAGATGATGTCAATGGTGTGGCGATAGATGTCTGCGACGATATCGCTCTCTTTACCACTGCGGCCGAGCGTACAGAGGCCAAGTTCGGGATCGATGATCACTCGTGGGCAGGTGTCGAGAATTTTCTTGGCTTCTTTGGTATTGGCGGTCTGCGTTTCAAAATATGCAGTATAGGCTTCAGTATAAGCGTTTATGTCTCTGCCTAATAACGGTAAACGCTTGGTGCGAATGACGTGATCCGGGGTTGCGGGGCCGGACTGGCTGATTTTATCGAGATCGCTGCGTTGTGAGAATGCGCGTGATTTTTCTTCATTGTGGGTAGATAGCAGCAGGGGGAATCCTGCAGTCTGAGAGGCTTTTTGTCGTAATTCAGACAGGGCACCACGGTTGGTCGTTGTTGGCGATGCCGGTTTTAGGTCAATGTGCCAGGCATTGTTGCGATGAAGATATTCCGTGGCGCGTGAAACGAGATCAATCATGCGATCATATGAGCATTTCGCGGTATCACCAAACGAGAAGACACCGTGATTCAGAAGGATCATGCCAATGGTCTTCTCTGTTGCTTCTTCTTTGAAGCGTTCAGCGCATACGCGTGCCAGATCAAAACCCGGCATGACATACGGGATAATGACCACATCGTCACCATAAATTTCTCGAATACGCGCTTCGCCGTCTTGTGTATTAGTGATCGAGACAACGGCATCTGCATGGGTATGGTCAACAAATTTATGTGGAATAGTGGCGTGCAGAATGGCCTCGACAGATGGGGTTGGCGCGCTTGCCAGTGTCATGTGTGTGCGTAGTTCGTTGACCATGTCGATATCGGAAAGGTGCTCTAGCGCAGCTAGCTTGATCAAGTGTTGCAGGCGGACGGGTGAGAAGCCCGCTGCCTCAATGGTCTCAAGGTCCCAGCCGCTGCCTTTTACATAGAGGATCTCTTCACGCTCACCCGTGATGGTTGTCTCTTCGATCTTTACGGAGGTGTTGCCGCCGCCGTGTAATACCAGGGTTTTATCCTGTCCCAGTAGTCGTGAACTGTAGACGCGAAGAGAAAGGTCATCTGATAGCTGAGCTGCGGTTGCTTCGTCCCAGCGATTGGTGATTTTTGTGGTGTCCATTGTAAAGGTTGGTCCTGCGCTATGAATAAAGTGGTTTTTTTATAACAGCATGATTTCCATGAGAAAACGTTAGTATCCGTCATTTGTGGGGAATTATACGGCAAAATCATGGTGTTATCTCTAATGTGGTGAAAATATATGCTGATATGATTTGTGCGGTAAAGGCGCTGAACACATTGACAGAAAATGGATCGAACACTTGTTCAAACATGGAACGTTTGCAGAGATGTTGTAATGAAAGGGGTTGGTGGAAATGGCTGTGCTACAGGATTGAACAGGTGAGTCAATATATGAAGCATTTCGTTCAAGCACGCAGGGAATGGAACTGAGGCAGAAACTATTGACGGCATGATCGCCAGAAAAAGAACACATGCATCAATAATAAGGAATAGTCAGTTGGCGCCCCGAACACGATTCGAACGTGTGACCTTCCCCTTAGGAGGGGGATGCTCTATCCAGCTGAGCTATCGGGGCAAATAAATACAGAAAACAACAGTGCAATATTATAACGACTTTTCGTCGTACCGCATAATCTGACTACAAGCGCGTGATTCACCATCTCATGATGGTTGGTTTATCGGATGTATTACGACACATATACTGGTCTTTGGAGCGCTAGAGGACGCGGAAAATGAAGCGTCTCGCCTCGACACTGAGACGGGTGAGATGCCAGCATCAAATATCACAAGCTGGTTCAGGGTAGCGATAAAGAATGTTTCGATTGTGTCGCTACTTCGCTAAAAATTATTTGGCGTCCATGCCAATAATTCACTCACTTACGCGACAGCTAATTCCTTTTGCCCCGACCGCCCTGCCGCTAGCGCTCACAACTACGAAAGGGCAGACGGCGTGGCCTATCGGCGACTAGCGGCCCTCGCTTCGCTCTCCATGGCCGCCAGCGTTCGTGAGCCCCTCGAAAAAAATGAATGAAAATATATCTCTGATCGCTGCCAGTCGCGCCATGCTATAACAATGAAAATGGCGAGGTTTATGGCTACGAGTGAATAGTATGGGCAAATCAGTTATACGTCCGGCGGGGAAGATCGATTGAACGACAATAGGTGATGGGGTTATTTGTAGTATGTACTTACGCTTGAAGCGCGACTACCGGCAAGATGTATGTGCCTTTTGGTACCTTTGATAACCACCTGGTATCGGACCCGTTGACTCTGCAACTCGGTGAGGCCAATGAAACTGTGATTTAATATTTTTGACCTGAACACTTATCGTAAACACATGGCAACATCTCTTCACTGTAGTCTTCAATGTTAGTGCGGTAGTGCTCGAAGCAGTGATTGACTGGCAAATTCGGTGCTTTAGTCCCAGTCTCCGTTTCATCGATACTTAAGGAACCTCGGATTAATTCATCAACGGATGCTATGAGTCCAAAATATCCAACTGCTGCGTGGCTAAGCTTGGCAATTTTTCCGCCCAGAATTGATCAGAGATTGCTGAATTAATATAGCAAAAATGAGTATTGCCAATATGTTGTTCCCTGACTATTGAGCTAGCCATGAATATCCCCCGCAGGTATAGCTTGCTTACCTTGAAGATAACTCTTCTCTTTATAAAACCTCACCACCAACAGAAAGAGCAGCGCGGTCACTAGCATTAAAATAGTAAAGAACCAGAAATAATCGGCACCTGCTAATTTACTGCTGCCATCGGGATTTTGAATGAAAAAATTCACCGCGCTGGTAAAGAGATTCCCCAGTGAAATAGAGATCATAAAAAACGCCATGATGAATGACTTCATCTTGCGCGGTGCCTGGGTGTAGGAGAACTCGAGGCAGGTGATCGAGACCATCACCTCTGCGCTGGTAAGCCCCACATAGGCGAGCAGTTGCCAGCCGATATGGGGTGTTAGTCCTGCGTCGATCTGCACCTGTACCCATGATGGAATGGTAAATGCCAGCGCACCTAGAAAGAGGCCGATGGCGATCTTGCGCAGTGGGGTTAAGCGAAAAACACGTTCGAGCGCGGGATAAATCAGATAGGCGAAGAGTGGGATCAACAACATCACCAGCAGTGGATTAGCTGCCTGGATCTGCGATGGTAGCAGCTCCACGCCGAAGATCACCCGGTCCATCTGCTGTGCCTGAAACACCCACGAAGAACCGGTCTGATCGAACAGTGCCCAGAACACCGCGATGAAGAGATAGATGATGCAGAGCTTGCCCAGCGCACGCAGCCCTTCGCCGCTAAACGCCTCCTTCGCAAAGGAGATACCCGCGGGCGGTACGTGGACAAATTTATGGCGTCCCATCCAGAACACAGCGGTGGCGGTGAGCATCAGCACTCCCGGCACACCAAATGCCAGCGAGGCGCCGTAGTGTTGCAACATCCACGGTGTCGCCAGCATTGAGATAAATGCGCCGAGGTTGATCGAAAAATAGAACCAGCCAAAGGTGCGTGACAGCAAGTGGTTGTTGCGCTGGCTGAACTGGTCACCCATATGGGCCGAGACACATGGTTTAATCCCACCGGCACCGAGCGCGATGAGGCCGAGGCCGATCATCAAACCGATGCGCGTATCGTCAAGCGCCAGCGCAAAGTGGCCTGCGCAGTAGACCAGTGATAGCAGGATGATGGTGCGGAATTTACCGAGGAAGACATCGGAGAGTAACGCACCCAGGATGGGGGTGAGATAGACCGCTGAGACAAAGAGATGGAACCAGCCTTTGGCCTCGTCTTCGCTCATCACCGCAGAAACACCGTCACTATTCACCAGATATTGGGTCATAAAGACCACCAAAATGGCGCGCATGCCGTAAAAGCTAAAGCGTTCGGCGGCTTCGTTACCGATGATGTAGGGGATCCCGCGAGGTAGTTCTGTTGAAGTGACCGGCTCGCTGCGGTAGTGACTCATAGAATTTTCTCTCCTTGGGAGATCCCTATTCTGTCATTTTCCGATGACGAGTGACAATCTTGCTGTGTGCTCGTTTTGAATAATGAATTCTTTAAATCGTGGGCAGGGTAATTTCGGCGCATTGTTAATGCGAAAATAACAAAATGATGGCAAAATCCGCCATCATGAAAAATCAGATGCAATTCCTGTCTCTCCCCAGTGCCCCCTTAACTGAAACGGATGTAGTGATCCTGCCGGTACCGCACGAGCAGACCGTGACCTATAAGCCCGGTACCGCGAACGGACCGCAGGCGATCCTGGCGGCCAGTGAGCAGTTGGAGTTCTATGAAGAGGATATGGGGTGGTGTCCACTGGAATATATGAAGCTGGCGGTGGTGCCTGCAATTACCTCCAATGCGGATGAAACCGATGAGATGTTTCACAACAGGCTGTTTGAGACCACCCAGCAACTCTCCCATGAACTCCCTGACGAAGCGCTGTTGATTGCCCTCGGCGGTGAGCACTCGATTACCCCTGATATGCTCTTTGCCCGCATACCACATGGTGGCACAGTGGTGCATATCGATGCCCATGCCGACCTGCGCCCCAGTTATCACGGCTCTATCTATAACCACGCCTGTCCGATGCTTCGGATCAGGAAGCGGGGCTATCAATTGATCCAAATTGGAATCCGCTCGTTAAATGCAGATGAGGCAACTAGAATAGCTACGGATGATGGCATCACGGCCTGGTTTGATCGCGCGCTACAGCAGCCCGCTGTCTGGCAGCAGCTGCTGGATCAGCTGGCCGCGCTCACTGGCCCGGTGTGGCTCAGCATCGACATGGACGGCTTCGACCCAGCACTGATCGCGGGGGTTGGCACACCGCAACCGGGTGGGCTCTCGTGGCATCAGGGACTGGATATAGTACAGACGCTGACCAACAATCGCGCCATCGATCTTCGCAATATTGATATCGTTGAGCTCGCCCCTGAGCCATCCCGTGTCTCCGAGATGATGACCGCCAAGCTGGTACAGAAGTGTTTCTCCTACTGGGGTAAGGCCAACGGCTACCACCAGCGTGCGCCACAGGGATCGCAGTCTGGGGTCGACGATGAGTGATAAAAAGTGGCATGTCAGCGATGCTGCCAGACTTTATCAGCTGCCGGGCTGGAGTGGTGGTTTCTTCAATATCAATGAAGCGGGCAACATTGAAGCTGTTAATAACGGTAACAGCATCGATCTGAAAGCGTTGTGTGATGAGCTGGCTGCACAGGGGTTACATCCACCGCTGCTGCTGCGCTTCTCTGATCTGCTCAAGCGACGCATGAAGCAGATCTATAAACGTTTTACTATCGCCCGTGAAGAGTCGCAATACGACGGTAAGTATTACGGTGTCTATCCCATCAAGGTGAATCAGCAACGTCAGGTGGTCGAGGAGATTGTCGAGTACGGTGCCGCCTTTAACTGGGGGCTGGAGGCCGGTTCGAAACCGGAGCTGCATGCGACCCTCGCAATGCTGGAAGATGTTGAAGGATTGATCATCTGTAACGGTTATAAAGATCAGGAGTTCATTGAACTGGCACTGATGGGGCTGAAGATGGGCAAGCGGGTTTTCATTGTGGTCGAGAAACCTAACGAGCTGGAGCTGATCCTCAATACTGCGGAACGACTCCAGGTTCAGCCGCTGATCGGTCTGCGCTGTCGTCTTGCCGCCACCAGTAAAGGGCAATGGGATAGCTCGGGTGGCGACATGTCGAAGTTCGGCCTCTCCGCATCGGAACTGCTCAGTGCTATCAATAAGCTTAAACAGGCCAATCGACTTGATTGCCTGCGCCTGTTGCACTTTCACATCGGTAGTCAGGTGCCAGATATTCAGAGCATCAAAGATGCGATGCAGGAGGCGGCGCGCTATTTTGTTGAGACACGCCAGCTCGGTGCGCCGATCGATTTTATCGATGTCGGTGGTGGCCTCGGTGTTAACTACGAAGGGAGCGTTCCAGGAAATCTCAGCGCCGTCAACTACACCCTGCAGGAGTACGCCAACGCCATCGTCTGGACGATGCAGCAGGTCTGCAATGAAGAGGGGTTGAGTCACCCCAATATCATCTCGGAGTCGGGCCGTGCGCTGGTGGCACACCACGCGGTGCTGATCGTTGATGTGCTGGGTGTCACCAAACGGACCGAAGAGACCCCGCCGCAAGCGCCAGCCGCCGATAGTCCGTTACAGCTGCGCCAGCTATGGGAGACGCTCAACGAGCTGGGGCAGATACCATCGCGTGAAATACTGCACGATGCCATTTCGCTGCGTGAGGATATGAATAAATTGTTCAACCTGGGCCACGCCTCGCTTGCTGATCGTGCGCTGACGGACGACATCTACTGGCGTCTGGTCAACAGCATCATGCGGCGCCTGGATGCGAAAGAGGTCGAACGGTTGATGCCAGAATTGAAGCGCCAAATGGCCGACCGCTATTTCTGCAACTTCTCGGTGTTCCAGTCACTGCCGGATGCCTGGGCGATCAATCAGGTATTCCCGGTGATGCCGATCCATCGATTGAACGAAGAACCGACACAGCAAGCCATTCTGGTCGACATCACCTGCGACTCTGACGGTACCCTGCAGAATTTCCCACTAGAGAACGGTAATTCAAAAACCCTGCCACTGCACCCGGAGCACCCCGGCGAACGGTATCTGCTCGGCATATTCCTGACCGGTGCCTATCAGGAGATTCTCGGCGATCTGCACAATCTGTTTGGCGACACCCATGCGGTTCATATTCGTATGGATGGCGATAAATACGAGTTGGAACAGGTGGTCGAGGGGGAGACGGTTGCTGAAGTGCTGGACTATGTGCAGTTCCACGAGACGGTGCTGATTGACCGCATGCGGCGTCAGGTGCAGGAGGCACGCCGTGAAGGTCGACTGAGTGCGCGGGAAGCCAACGCCTTTCTGCGTTTCTACCAGGAGGGGTTGAAGGGCTACACCTACCTTGAAGAAGATACACCGACGATTGCGTTTAGAGCGGAAGAGTGATGTGCGGAGTCGTTACGGCATTTATGAGAGACGCGCTTCGTAATCCTGATAACCGAACCTGCGTACCACCTCTATACGCCCATCTTCATGCTGGATTGCAATCGATGGGTGATTCACGCCGTTGAACATGGAGGTCTTGACCATCGTGTAGTGGATCATATCTTCAAAGATAATACGCTCACCGATAGTCAGTGGCTGGTCAAAAGAGTAGTCTCCGATCACATCGCCGGCGAGACAGGTTAATCCCCCCAGTCGGTAGGTGTGTGGCTTTTCACCGGGTGGCGCGCCGTCGCGTACCTCGGCGCGGTAGGGCATCTCCAGCACATCGGGCATGTGGGCGGTGGCCGAGGTATCTAACAGGGCGATTTGCAGGCCGCCACGCATCATTAAATCGATCACGGTGGTGATCAATGTGCCGCTGCGCCAGGCGATGGCTGAACCGGGCTCCAGCACTACTTCTAGTCTCGGGTGGCGCTGACGGAACGCCTTCAATACGCGAATCAGGCGTTCAACATCGTAACCCGCTCGCGTCATCAGATGACCGCCGCCAAGGTTGAGCCACTTCAGCTGTGGTAGTAGATGGCCGAAGCGCTGCTCGACCGCTTCAATCAGTCGTTCAGTGGCATCCGCGCCGCATTCACAGAGTGCATGTACATGCAGCCCTTCGATCCCCTGCGGCAGGCCCTCGGCTAGTTCGTACGCTGGAATACCGAGGCGTGACTGCTCACTGCAGGGGTTGTAGAGGTCGGTCTCAACCTCATCAATGCCCGGATTGACCCGCAGGCCACAGGAGATAGCGGTGGCCTGTGCCTGCGCACGGAAACGCTGCCACTGGCTGAGTGAGTTGAAGGAGATGCGCTCCGCAAGTGTCAGTAATTCAGGAAACTCTGCATCGGTATAGGCCGGGGCGTAGAGATGGATATGCCCACCAAAGTGTTCTCGTGCCAGCCGTGCCTCGTTGTAGGAGCTGGCCGAGCAGCCGGAGAGGTAGTCACGCACGATCGGAAAGGTCGACCACATTGCAAAGCCCTTCAGTGCCAGGATGATGGTGCAGTCCGACTCGCGCTGAACGTGGTTGATAAGCTCCAGATTTTTCTTGAGCTTGGCGACCTCTAGCAGAAAACAGGGGGATGGAATTTGTGTCGCGTCAGTCATGATTCGCGTTGCTTTAAATGACCAATAGCCGGTCAATCGGTAGTGCATCGACATCGATGTCACACTCAACGTCGTTCCACGGCAGGCCGTAGCGGTTGAGGTCATCCATAAAAGGATCCGGATCGAACTGCTCCATGTTCCACACACCGGCCTCTTTCCACTTGCCTTGAAGCATCATCTTGGCGCCGATCATCGCCGGGACGCCGGTGGTGTAGGAGACGCCCTGTGCACCGGTCTCTTTATAGCAGCTTTCGTGGTCGCAGATGTTGTAGATATAACGCGATACTGGCTTGCCATCCTTTTCCCCTTTGATGATGCAACCGATGTTGGTCTTGCCTTTGGTGCGCGGACCGAGTGTTGCCGGGTCGGGCAGCAGTGCCTTGAGAAATTGCAGCGGTACGATCTGTTGCCCCTGAAATTCGATCGGTTCGATACTGTCGAGACCGATGTTCTGGAACACTTCCAGATGTTTCAGGTAGCTATCACCAAAGGTCATCCAGAAACGCATCCGTTTGATGCCGGGGATGTGTTTAGCCAGTGATTCCATCTCTTCATGGTAGAGCAGAAACATCTTGCGCGGGCCGATCTCGGGAAAATCAAACACGCGCGAGATCTCCATTGGCTGAGTCTCAATCCACGCGCCATTCTCAAAGTAGCGACCATTGGCAGTCACTTCACGGATATTGATCTCGGGATTGAAGTTGGTGGCAAACGCATAGCCGTGATCACCCGCATTGCAGTCGAGAATGTCGACCGTATCGATGCGATCAAAGTGATGTTTCAATGCATAGGCGGTGAAGACATTGGTGACCCCCGGATCAAAACCGGAACCGAGCAGCGCCGTGATGCCTGCCGCCTTGAAGCGATCCTGATAAGCCCACTGCCATTTGTATTCGAACTTCGCTTCATCCAGCGGTTCATAGTTGGCGGTGTCGAGATAGTCGATACCGGTCTCGAGGCAGGCATCCATAATAGTCAGATCCTGGTAGGGCAGCGCCACATTGATCACCATTTTTGGTCCGATTTGACGGATGAGTTCAACCAGCTGTGGCACATTGTCGGCATCCACCTGTGCCGTTTTGATACGGTCGCCACCGATCTCTGTGGCGATCTGTTCGCATTTGGAAAGCGTACGGCTGGCGAGCCAGATATCACTAAAGACCTCTGGCAACTGCGCACATTTATGGGTAACCACGCGGCCAACGCCACCGGCACCAATGATCAACACTCTACTCATAACAAGACCCTAAACAGGTATTGGGGGATTTGAGCGGCGATTTTAGACTCTGTAATAGGGATATGTCATCAATTTTTTACCCCTAGTGATCATAATTAAAACGCCCCAACTGCTGGAGATCGATACTGTACGGTCAATCTTCATCACCTTCAACGGAGTGGTTAAGTGAAGCATTGTATCGGTGCCGCCATTTAAAGTTAATGTGTAAATGGTCGCAATATCGGTTATAGCCAAATCTCCGTGGAGAATGTTATGGAGCGTCAATCGAATTTCGCATTTTCCGTTTTAATTGTCAGGGTTAAAACATTTCTTTTTATTTTTGTCTGCTTGATGGGCAGCATGTCTGGTGCGGCGGCGTCCGGGCCTGATAAGACTGCCAGCGTTACGTCGATTGATTGGCAGGAGTGGCGAGCCGAGACCTTCGCTGAGGCGAAACGGCTTGATAAACCTCTGTTTCTATACATGAGCGCCGTATGGTGCATGAATTGCCATATCCTGGAAGAAAAAGTCTTAGGCAACCAGGAGATCGCGGATTATATCAACAAAAATTTTATAGCCATGCGCGTCGACGCTGATGAGCGTCCCGATGTGGCAGAACGTTACGTTACCCGCGGCTTACCGACCTTTTCCTTTCTGATGCCCGATGGCAAGGTTATCGTGCAAGGAAATAACATTCCCCTCAGCGTGTTTCGCAAAAACATGAAGAAAGTGATTAGCCTCTACGATAATAAGCGCGACAAGATTTTTAAAGCTATCGCCAAGCGTGAAGGCCGAGAAACTCAATACACGCCGTCTTCCAGCGAAAGACTTACGCGCACCCTTGCGGACGATGTTGAAAAGTTGTTAGCGGCTGAGTTCGACGCCGAGTTTGGTGGTTTCGGTGATGGCGCCAAGTTTCCTCTTCCTTATAATTTGGAATTTTTGCTGCTTAAGCATTACTTGACGGGAGAGCGGCGCTATCTGGAGATGGTTGTTAGATCGCTGTCGAGCATGGGTAATGGGTTGATGGATACTGAGGAGGGCGGTTTTTACCGTTACTCTGTATCACGTGACTGGAAAAGCCCTCATTACGAGAAGATGCTGGACACGAATGCCAGGCTGCTCACCATCATGCTAGATACTTATGCATTGACTAAAAATACTGAAATTATGGCGTCCATCGCCACCACGATGGTATTTCTTGAGGGAATGCTATTTGATGTCAAACGTGGCGTCTATTACAGCAGTCAGGATGCCGAAGACGGTAGCTATTACCGCTTAAATCTAAGCGATCGTAAAAAACGCCAGCCACCCTATGTGGATAAGCGTGTCTTCACATCCACAAATGGAAAAATGGCGCTTGCCTTAATAAAGGCAGCGGCTGTTTTTAACCAGATTAAAGGTGACTGGCGCAAAGATTCCGGTGCTGTAAATCATCCTGATTACATGAGTAGAGCGGTAGGGGTGTTCGATTACCTGGCGGGTGAGCTACGTGGCGGTGATGGCCTGATGTTGCATATGCATGGTATCAGTGAGCCTATCCTGGAAGATCAGATTGTTATGGCCTCACTTGCTATCAATCTTTATGAAGTTACCGGTGACAGAAAATATCTTGATTTTGGGGTGTCGATAGCGGAGCTCACCATCGCATCGTTCTGGGATGTAGAGAAACTAGGGTTTTATTCTTTTCTCCCCAGGAAAGCTGTTTCCGCTTACCGACCCTCTTTAAAATCGATGGAATACAACGCATGGGCTGTTGATCTGTTTTGGAAGCTTTATTATCTGACCAAAAATGATGCCTACAAACAAATCGCAGGGGATATTTTTCGTGCATTTCCCGAAGCAGAGTCCGGAGTAGATATGATTACCTCGGAAGCATTGCCCAAGTTTGCGGCAGTGCTGGAGAAATATTTGAGCCACCCTTTAGAAGCTAAGCTGATGATTGGTTCTGCGGAGAAAACGCCAGCTAACCTTCTGTCGCCTATTATGAGCGCTTACAGTCCCATGCGTATTGTCAAAATATTTAGCCCAGATAAAAACAAAGCCGAGATCGAGATGCTTGGCTATCCCATTAAGGCAGAAAACATGGCATATCTTTGCGTAAAGGAGATCTGTGTGGCGGCAGACGAGACTAAACTTAGTCAGGCGATGAAAACCATTGATGGCCTTTTCAAGAGGTCATCAATAATAGAGTAGTTAACCTGCCGCCTATAGCTATAAACGTCAGTACTCTCAAGTAATTTTCCTATTGTCGATTTTTTATTCGCTAACTTGACAACTTTCCCCTGAGGCAAAACATCTGCACTGTGGCTTTTTCTTATTTCCGTAATCACTGTAACTCAATGAGTTGCTCGGCTGAAGCCAATGCAATTTCTTTAAGTGGAGGTCATTTTATCTTTCCACTACACCGTCCAGCAGGGGGGCGGTAAATCATAAAACAATAGTTGACTCTTTGGTCAAACTATTGTTTTATGTAGGTTATTATGATAGTCGTGTATTGTTATTGTAATGAATACAGTGTGATATAAGGAACGATCGGATATCTGACCTAAATAGATTAATCTTAAATGGAGAAAACACAATGAAAAAAAGACTGGTAATGACATTAATTCCAGTTGTTGGTGCAATGGCCGCCCCGGCAGCAATGGCTGCTAGCCTGAATATTTATGGTGTAGCTCACGGCTCTCTGGATGCCAGTGATGACGGCGTTAACAGTGACACCTATATTGCCAGCAACTCATCACGTCTTGGTTTCAGTGGTGACCACGATATGGGCAATGGCCTAACCGCAATCTACCAGTTTGAGACAGGGGTAGATTTGACTGGAGCAGGCACAAACGATGGTAATGGTGGCTCTGTTCATTCAACCGGGCAAGTGCTTACTGGTGCCCGCGATGCGTTTGTCGGTGCATCTGGTGGTTTTGGCACAGTTAAGCTTGGCCGTGTGGGCGGCTTGAATCAGTGGCTGTATGACATTAATTACTTTGCTGATCAAGTAGGCGATCTGGGTAACATCTGGGGAGCGAGCGGCGTGCCTGGACGTGTTAGTAGCTCAATCTCATATAGCAGCCCTGATATCTCTGGCTTTAATGGTACGCTGATCTACGCGCCAGAAGAGGGTGTAACCAATATGGACAATACCATCCTCAAGATCAACTACGCGATGGATGCCCTTAAGGTGGGCCTCGGTCATGCCACTGTTGGCACTGGCACCAGCAATGATCAATCGGCACTTGCCCTAACTGGTAGCTACGATTTTGGTAGTTTTGATGTGATTTTGGGCTTCCAAAGTGATGGCGACATGGGGGGCGTGGTAGGTGCAGACGCAGACAGCATCACCTTTGGTGCAAGAGCAGATGTGGGCGCTGGTGCTGTTAAGCTTCAGGTAACAACCATAGACCCTGAAGGGAACAATAACGATGCAACTCAATTTGCCATCGGATATGATCACCCTGTCAGCGATGCTGCCACGTTAAACGTAGCCTATGCATCGACCGATAATGATTCAGGCGCTATGTATGGGGCCAATAATTATGGTCATGGCGACAGTATTGGAGCAGCTGCAGCAGGGCAGGATCCAAGCTCTTTCTCCATCGGCTTCGTGTACGCGTTTAATGCTTCAGTTAAATAGGCTGTAAACAAAAAATTACTAATTCTTAAAATATTTCCTAACATTTGCCGCAAGCCAGTTCTGGCTTGCGGCTTTTTTATTGCCCCAATCCGCTAGTCAAAACTATGTAATTTAGTGTAAGGCTGTAGCTGTTACACCGTTATGCCAGGGTACGCTTTATGAAAGAACACAGACGACACGGACATGCAGTAGGTATATTAGTGGTTCATCTGGTTTGGATTACAAAATATTGGTATCTGGTGCAAAGGAGGTACTCAGAAGCGATGCCGAGGGTTGATCGCGCAGATCTGTGACGCAGTGGTTGCGCAGGTATTAAAGAGAGCGGTTAGCAAGGGTTATATTTAAATGTATAAAGTGATATTTATAGGAGAGATGCTGGGCAACTGGATGTGGTGCCTAACCAACAGGAAATATAATAGATGAAATGCTTCAAGAATATTTGGGGCGTCATGGAGATCTATTGAATGCGGGTGCTGGAAATATAATTCTTGAATAAATATATGAGGGCTTTTAGTCCATAGGGGTTGAGTCCTGTTTGGCGCTGTAGTTTCACTGGCTGTGACAAGCATTTTTCGTCTTTTCAGTATACATTTCGAGATCAGGACTCTAAAAAACAGCGGCATTATTAAATGTGGCTAGACGAACTAGTGAGAGGGCGCAATAGCGTCTTCTCTCAGCTAATCAAGATTAGGTGAGGAATGGAAAGCTGAATGAAAAAAATCGGAGGTGCAATTTTACACCTTGAAACGGCCCACCTGTAATTTCAGTTCGGATGCAAGGTTGGCAAGCTTTTCACTGTTGTCTGTGGTTTTAACCGCACCTTCAGCCGTTTTTTCAGAGAAATCTGTAATATCTGTTACGTCACGACTAATATTTTCAGCAACACTGCTTTGCTCTTCAACGGCACTGGCTATCTCTCGAATCATGTCTGACATTGAAGTGATCGCGCTAGCGATTTCCGTAAATGATTCATTCGCAACGCTTGCTTTTTCGACACTCAAAGTGGCTTGTTGATTACCCAATTCCATGACTTGTACAGCATTGGATGCGCCAGTTTGCAGGCTCTCGATAATCGTATGAATCTCAATAGTAGACGTCTGCGTTCTCTGTGCAAGTGTTCGGACTTCATCTGCGACTACGGCAAAGCCACGCCCCTGTTCACCAGCACGTGCAGCCTCGATAGCCGCATTCAAGGCAAGCAAATTTGTTTGCTCTGCAATGCCTTTAATAACATCAAGCACAGTTGCAACATTTGCACTGTCCTTCTCCAGTTGATCAATTACATTAGAGGCACTCTTGACCTGTTCGGCCAATTGATTGGTCGCCGTAATCGACTCCGCAATCACGGATGCCCCCTGTTGGGCGCTTAAGTCGACATTTTCAGTTGCACCTGCAACTGTTTCAGCATTAGTAGCGATTTCATGTGAAGAGGCTGCCATCTCGTTAACGGCAGTCGCGACCGAGTCTATTCTTTTCCTTTGTTGTAAGATGGTACTACCTGTTTCATTGGCCACTACGGATAACTCATCCGAGGCAGCATGAAGTGGCGAGCTTGTAATGCCAATATCATGAACCAGGCTTTGAATCTTATCAATAAAGGTATTGAATTCTGTCGCTAGCTCGCCAATTTCATCGTTGGACTTGATTTCAATGCGCTGGGTCAAATCACCTTCCCCTTTGGCAATATTGGCAGCCATTATTTTCAAGCGATCGATCGGTTTAATGATGGATTGAGTGACATAGAAGCCAACTGCACACGCGATGACAATAAAAATAAAGCCTAGCGTAATGAAAGTAATGCGGATAGAGGCGAGTTTTTCATTCATCTCGACTGCTGACTGAGATATTATCAGGGTACCAACAGGCGTTTTATCTTTACCAAAGATAGGCGTGCCGACCAGCATATACGGAACACCATCAATGACTTCTTGTGCGTGACTAAACTGCTCTTTCTTGGTTGCGGCATCAATAAATCCCATTTCAGTAGGGGCCGCTCCTGTGGTTGCGATTATTTTAGACTGCAGATCCACCAGGCTGGTCAAACCGCCCACTACTTTGCTTAACATCGCTTGATCAATAATATAACCGCCATGAATAAAACCGATAGACTTTTCTTTTCTAACCAACCTAGCAGCGGTATGGATCACAAATTGGCTAAAGTCTTCACTGTATTCGATGTCAGATAAGTGGTTGCCAACCGCTGCTGCCTGAACAATGTCATATTGGCGGATGTTCTTGCCTATCCTTTCTGAATCAGTGCTATAGGTGACCTTTCCCTTCTCGTCGCTTAATTCGATATAACTTAGCCCAAGCTCAGATACAGATGAATCCAATAATGTTTTAATATCACCGGTCGTATCTAATGAATTGGCATAATAGGCGGCTTTCACCACATTCGCGTCAAGCGCGATGAACTTCACATAATTACGTGCCTGATCGATTAAATCAGGAAATGACTGTGTTGCTGCCCGTTTGGACTCGCTTCGTCCTATTTTTTCGTAATCCTCGGTAATCGCATCTTTCATCGCGGATTGGCTAAGTGTAATCAATGCAATTATCGGCACCAGTACGATTAATAAAAAACCAGCAATGAGTTTATGTTTTATTTTCATAGACAACCTTTAAATACTCAACATGCCAATAATAGCGCTTTAGTCTTTATTTAATTTATTTGAGGTCGGCATTCCAGGCCGACCTCAAATCTTGGTACGATCTAGCAGAGGTCAGAATTAACCTTCATGGTCCATGAAGCCTGCATCCTGAGCCGCTTTTTCCATCATGCGGATATCGTCATAGTTGCTGTCGTCTGGTGTGGCAAAATGACTCACCAGAGCGCTGTCAAGAATGGCTTTACCTTCTGGGTCTTTGTGCATATTCAGAATAACTTTCTGGAATTTGTCACGGATCTCAGGATCAGCTTTTTTGCTGATAACAATGGGTGGTGAACCTGCGCCGCCTTTATGCAGATGTTCAATGATGCGAACATTATGGGCAGAAGGATCATTGATGGAACGGTCATAATCCAGTACCAGTGAATCAACAGAACTCGCATCTACTGCGCCACTGGCGACCAGGCGAATTGATTCTTCATGGGCACCAGAGACCACTACTTTGCTGAAATGGTCTTCCCAGCTCTTTTTACCCATTTGTACCAGCTTGTAACGTGGCATGTTGTAACCAGAGTTGCTGCCTTGGTCGTTGTAGGCATAGGATTTACCTTTCAGGTCTTCCCATGTCTTTATTGGTGAATCTTTGTGAACGATGGTGTATGAGTAGTACTTACCGGGTACGTCTTCATAACCATTAGCGTCAGGCCAGGTGCCTTTTTTCAGGTTCATGACTGGGATGGCCAGCAGGTCATACTTGCCTTCGGCAAACTTATGTACATACGGTAGGCCACAGACGAAGCCAATTTGGATGATGCCGTCATCCAGCATCTCATCCGACTCTGAATAAGATAGACCGGAAACAACTTCTACGTCCCAACCCAGCTTTCCTTTTAGGTAAGTCGCCAACTTTTCATACACCGGCATCCCTTTGTCCGATACAAATGCTGCGGTGACAACCATTTTGACATCCTTGCTCGCCGCAACGGTGGCCGTGGATGTGACTGCAAGCGCGGCCGAAAGGCCAAGTGCCAGTGCAGTTTTGCTCATTGTTAGACGGTTCAATTGCATTCCGTTTTCTCCTTAAAGTCTGTTGATTAATCCTGGTTGCATCATGCGCCCTAGTTACTTAACGGTTGCAAATGGCTTAACTTTATTTTTATTATAAGTAAGGTAACTATTAAGCTCATTAATTGATCCTGAGAAAACTAAGGATTTTGACCGCTTCATCATGGCAATGTCCTGACGATTGGCCAGGATCAGGCCCTGCCGAAGCCTCAGGAAAGGTAAGAAAGGCAATAAAGCGAAAAATCTATGAATCGTGTTGTGTCTCTTCAGGCAGAGGGCGATACATTTATGACAATCGATACAGGTGCCGCCGCCATCTGGTTATGATCTTTTGGTTTATTTGTATTCATGATCAATTACCGCTAACTAGGGGGCTGGAGTATATCGATGGACTGAAACTGGTTTTTGATCCGCCGTGCCTCATGATAGGAGCTGGCTGAACAGCCGGAGAGATAGTCACGTACGATCGGAAAGGTAGACCATATCGCAAAGCCCTCCAGTGCCAGAATGATGGCGCAGCCCGACTCACACTGTACCCGTTCGTTCTGCACAAGTTTTGTCTTGAGTGCTGCAACCTCTAGCAGGAAACCGGGTGATGAGGCGACAGCCATGATTCGCACTGCTTTAAATGATAAATAGTCGGGCTAGTTAGCCAGCAGTCCATTTACGGTGGTGAGTGATGGTCGAATGGCCTCGTCAGGGTTGAATGTGCTTCACGCCTCGCTCAGTTCAGGCTGCTTGATCGGTAACCAGAGGCGGAAGCGCGTACCTTTTCCCTCTTCACTTTCCACATCAATGCGTCCACGATGCTTTTCTATAATGCCAAAAGATACCGATAAGCCTAGGCCCATTCCTTTACCAATTGGTTTGGTGGTAAAGAACGGGTCAAAGATCCGTTTCTGATCCTCCAGGGAGATTCCTTTTCCATTATCCTCGATTTCTATCCAGACCATATCATCGCTGCTTCCAGTACTGAGCGTAATGGTGCCTCTCTCCTCAATGGCGTGTCCCGCATTGACCAGCAAATTCATAATCACCTGATTAAGCTGGGATGGCATGCACTCTACCGCTGGTATGTCACCATACACTTTAATAATGTCGGCCTTGTATCTGAGTTCGTTGTTAACGATGTTCAGTGTGCTATCCAGCCCTTTATGGATGTCTACATGCTGCCATTCGGCCTGGTCGACATGGGAAAAATCCTTGAGATTCTGAACAATTTTTGTGACCCGGTCCAAACCCTCCTGAGACTCGCTCACCAGCTCAATCAGGTCTTCTTTCAAATACGGCACATCAATCTCTGCGGCGAGCGCAGCGACTGATTTAAATGCTTCTGGTGTTGAACTGCTATTGCAGGACTGTTCATAAACATCCAAAAGTCTAAGCAGGTCGTTAACATATTGTTGCAGGCTGCCAAGATTTGAGTTGACGAATCCTATCGGATTATTGATTTCATGGGCCACGCCCGCCGCCAGCTGGCCAATGGACGCCATTTTTTCAGATTGCAGCAGCTGGCTCTGGGTTTGCTGCAGCTTGGCGATCAGGGTCTGCTGCTCTTCTTTTTCCCGCTTTAGTTCATCAGCGCTCTGTTCAAGGCGCTCATTAGCAGCGGCCAGTTCCTGAGTTCTGATTTTGACCGTCTCCTCGATCTCCCTGTTCCGGTTTTGCAATTCGCTGGAGCGTTTGGATATTATCCAGCTTAATCCGATCAGTAGTAGTGTCAGCAGGACCCCGGTAATCGCTGAAATGACAACAGGCATGTAACGTGTATTTTCAAAGTGAATAACCTTCTTGATGCCGACGCTAAAATTGTGATTGCCGACCTGTAGTTCATAGTTTGAGTTAAATACCCTGAAAGATGTCTCTTCATGATCAGTGGTGTGATCGCTTTTCCAGGCAGCGAGTTCACCCCAATGCTTATTATTGATAGCATCGCGAGCTTTTAAAGACAGAGTATAATGTTGATCATCAGTGACGCCTTCAAAAAGTTTGTCGCTATCGATTCGTAGGCCAATGAGACCATTTACTGTTTGTTGTCTTTCGGTAAGGTTGTCCGGTGTTTTCTTACCAGTATATAGCGCAAAATAGGTCATGTAACTGGACTTTCCTTTAGCAGTATCCGGGGGGCTGGTGCTGGTAGCTGCAGAATCAATAGCGCTCTGAATATAAGGTTTATGTGAGGCCATAGAGAAATAATCGAGTCCGATCTGTCGTGATGTGCGCGGTGAGAATGGTTCCAGGTAGAGTACCGGAAAGTAGCGCTGTTGCTGGTTAGCGAGAATAAGTTTTTCATCACGTTGTGTCGTAATGGCAAAGGTGATAAAGCCTTTCTCATGCATCGACGCCTCAAATGATGCTCTTTCCTGGTCGAGTATTAATGGCATGTAGTGGGTAGAGAGCAGGAAGTCATGTCGAGAGAGAATATCTTCGGATATAATTCTGAACTCGTCGGCTTCGACACTGGTAGAGGCATAAAACAGCGTGCGTATGCCGTGCGCCACCTCTTCCGTGGCATTTAGTTTCTGGAAAATGCTGTCTTTAATGAGTGTGACCTCGCCGTTGAAAATTTCCTTTTCATGGTGTATCACATTGTTGAAGGCAATGGTGATCAACGATCCAGTAAGGCCCAGGCCGACAATGAATGCCAGCGCATGTGTGGAAATATTGATTCGCCTAAAATCAGTCAGCATGATTATTGTTTTATGTTGAACGCTTTATGAATGATGTGTTTCGGTCATTCAACATCATTATTTCATTCATAGCGTTGATGACTGGAAGAGAGGTAAAGACACTGTTATGCCAATGTAGTCGACTGACATAAAATAAGCCCCCTCATTGTATGGTGCTAATGCTACTGCGCTTGTGATCGACAGTAGCAGTAGAGTCCTGATTAGCCCGTGCCAAAAGTATGCGACGTATTATCATGATGCCATCCTAAAATATATTAATAGAATGTTGGTCGGCGTTTATGCAGCTTAATGCTGCCGCCAAGATTCACATCCTGTGTCTCACAAGTATAATCATTATATTTACAAGGGTTATAAAGGTGTCTGTACATCTACTTGTATCGGGCATTCGGCGGTTACCTTTATTCGGGGTTTTCTTAAGGATCGTGAGGGGTAGGGTTAGCGTCATTGGCTGTTTGTAGCGATCAATAGTCCTTAGACCATTTCTAGAATAGACCAGTACAAGGCGTGACTTATTGCTGGCATTAGAAGGCTTATTAATTCGTGTTTCACAACACGCCATATAATTGTTTTAAGTCAAGCTTTTTCTGTGTGGCGCCGATAACTTGATAACCTCGCTTTAGACCTGGCAGCTCAGCTACGGGTGATGTAGCGGCTCTATGTATACGGCACGGTGATTTATAAATGTTATTTATTCATTCAGTCATTTCATTCTCTAGAATGCTTGCGGTTATGCAGACCCTGGCTACGAATTACTCTTACGATTCGTCTTATTGCTTCGAGTATGAATGGAACGATATTATTCTTAATAGACGCTGGAAAATTTATGTTAACCAGCACCTGCTGCAACAATGTGGCATTGAATGTGCCCCTCATATAACCCGCAAAGCGATCAATGTGGAATAATGATGCGGACAAGAAGAGAAAAAAAAGCACTTCCACTGTTCACTATCGCGTTCATTGTAGGGATTTTTTCCACTACAAGCTTGGCCACTCTGGCCATTTTCAATCTTAAAAATCATGAAGAGGAGACTTATGCAAATGAAGTCGCTCTGGCAAGAGATCTCATCACTCAGCGGTTGAGCGGCGTTGATGAAGTTCTGCACAGTGTAAAAGCGCTGTTTGACGCATCTTCGCACGTTGATGCTAACGAGTTTCGAATTTTGTCAGAAAACGCTTTTGATAGGCATCAATACATTAACAGCTTTCTCTACATGCCGTTGGTGAGCGATAACGAGCGCGATGCATTTGAAAAAAAAATGCGGGATGAGGGGTATTATACTTATGCCATTACTGAGAACAAGAATGGTCAACGGCAACTTTCTCCACCCAGGGAAAAATATTTTCCTATCATCTATATGGAGCCTTTTTCTCCCAAAAACGCGGCCAGCCTGGGATTTGATCTTCTATCTGAGACACAAAATGAAGCTTATATTATGCATGCGATCGATAGCAGCGAGAGCGTTATCCTCCCCATAGATGCCCCTAATCACACGCAGCAACACATGCTTGTCAAGCCACTCTACGCCGGTAAGGATACGCCAAAAACAATTTCGGAGCGACGTCACACCATCAACGGCATGATTGCATTATATATAGACAGTCAGAAAATAATTGATGGCATCTCTTTAGCTGAAAACATAAGTCTACGATTGGAAAATATTCCGCTGCTACAGTCACAGAACAATAAGCTCATGCTAGATCATAGGCAACCGCTCGAAGATTCAGACCGTCTGATACCTTTGATGGCACTTACTAATCAGAGTCAGTTCAACATAGGTGCATTACAGTTTTCACTAATAATAGACAAACATATTGCCTGGAAGGAGACGCGCTACGAACAAGTGATCGCAGCCTTCCTTGTTGGCATTATTATTACCGTCCTGTTATTACTGCTATCAAAAGCTATTAAGGACAGGGCTTCTGAGTTGCAACGTCGAAATCAGGAGATAAAAAACCTTGTGGATCAGCGCACACGCGAGCTGGCACTTGAAAAAGATCGCGCTCATATCACGTTGGCCTCAATCGGTGATGGGGTAATTACTACCAATTCAGATGGAGAGGTAGATTACATAAACCCTGCTGCAGAGATTATTACCGGCTGGGGTCGGACCGATGCAATACAAAAACCGATCGATGAAATCTTTGTTGTCATCAATGAAAAAACGAAAAAAATACAAGCCAATCCGGTTTACAAATGCCTGACTAGCAAAGAGGCGGTAATCCTGCCTGAGTATTCTGCCGTCATCAATCAGGAAAACAATCAGGCGCAGGCCGTTGAGGCCACGGTTGCACCTATCGTAGATGACAATAACAAGCTGGGCGGTACGGTACTGGTATTTCATGATGTCAGCGAGGCGCGCAAAATGTCGCAACAAATGACATACCAGGCGACGCATGATGCATTGACGGGTTTGCCGAACCGGGTTCTTCTGATAGACAGGCTCAAACAGGCACTGAGCCGCGCACCCTGGAACAAAAAATCAGTCGCCGTGCTTTTTCTCGATCTCGACCGTTTCAAAATAGTCAATGACACCCTCGGTCACGAGGCAGGTGACGAACTATTATGCCAGATTGCGGATCGAATGGAAAACTGTATTCGTGAGGGTGATACCATCAGTCGTCTGGGCGGAGATGAGTTTGTCATCGTGCTCACCGATCTGGCCGCAGAAGAAGATATACCAGTGGTCGCGAAAAAATTTGTTGATGCACTCGCGCACCCTTTTTCGTTGAATGAACAGGAGTTTTTTATCAGCGCCAGCATCGGCATCAGCCTGTTTCCTGCTCATGGAGACGATCCATTTACCTTGATGAAAAACGCAGACATTGCGATGTATCAGGCCAAGAATTCTGGGCGTAATAATTTTCTGTTTTATGATGCCGACATGAATTCAATTGATAGCAAGCGGCTCAGCCTTGAGACAGACTTGCGCCGCGCACTGGAAAGAGATGAACTTGAACTCTATTATCAACCGCAGATTGATATCAAAACCAGCACGATCATCGGCGCAGAGGCGTTGTTGCGCTGGAATCACAGCTCGCTGGGGCTGGTATCCCCGATGGACTTTATCCCTCTGGCAGAAGAGACGGGCTTGATTGTACCGATTGGACAATGGGTGATGGAGCAAGCCTGCCAGCAAGTTAACGCCTGGCACCATCAAGGACTCAAACCCATCCACATTGCGGTTAACATCGCTCATCGTCAATTCAACAGCGGTAGTCTGATGCTAGATGTCAAGCGAGCATTGAGCAAATCCGGGCTTGAGGCACGATACCTGGAACTCGAGCTGACAGAAGGCATTCTCGCAGAAAACTCTCACAGCGCCATCAATACCTTGAATGACCTGAAGAAGATGGGGATAAAACTCTCGATTGATGATTTCGGCACAGGTTATTCTTCATTCGCTTACCTGAAACGATTTCCGCTAAATGCGCTCAAGGTGGACCGTTGTTTTGTTAAAGATATCACTCAAAACAAGGATGATGCGGCAATCTGCTCTGCCATTATTGCCATGGCGCACAATCTCAATCTGCACGTAGTAGCCGAGGGGGTAGAAGACGAGGAACAACTGGCCTTTCTGAAACAGCACGATTGCGATTTTGTGCAGGGGTTCTATTATAGCCGTCCTGTGCCCGCGAAAAATTTTGCTGAAATGCTAGGTCAAGCGGGTGCTATGCCTGATAGATCATTACAGTTGATCGATTGATCCGTGCTCAGCGAAGATCGTCAAATTTTATTTTTTCGGGTCGATGAAAATCGATCGCTTCAGCATCATTGATTGCCTATTGGCATCGACGCTGCTTATACTAGTGCTAGAATATAACAACACAAAGAGTGTGCTTATGGTTGGGCTTGGTAGGCTCTATTTTTCGGGAAGCTCACAACAGGTCATACAACGGAGTAATGGTTGCCAGGCGTGTTTTTTTTGGGTGCTTGATAATATCGTGTATCTAACAAAGCTTCCGGGCGTCATCAAGAGATACCGCCAGATGATGAGTCGTAATATCAAACTGAATGCTGTTCGAGTCAAAATAAAGGATCACCCTGGACAATGCGATGGGGGGAGATAATCACGACGCTGATTATTTAACGATAAGCACTATTATGAAAAAACCGGAAATACCCACCAACGAAGCGGTGCGTCACCAGTCCTTGTGCGAACTTGCAATACTCGATACCGCTGCGGAGGCGCGTTTCGACCGCATCACGCGCGTTGCGCAGCGCCACTTCAACGTCCCTATCGCACTGGTCAGCCTGGTTGATTCGGAGCGACAGTGGTTCAAGTCACGCCAGGGGCTGGATGCCAGCGAGACGCCGCGAGATATTTCGTTCTGCGGTCATGCCATTCTGGCAGACGATATCTTTTACATCGCCAATACCCTGGAGGATCCGCGCTTTGCCGATAACCCGTTGGTGATGGGTGGTCCTAAAATCCGCTTCTATGCAGGCGCTCCGCTGCATGCGCCGGATGGGCAGCGTATCGGTACGCTATGCATTATCGACGACAAGCCGCGGACATTTTCACAGGATGAGTTGACCGTCTTGCGTGACCTGGCGGATGCAGTCGAAGCCGAACTGGAGCGCGGTCATCTCCTGTTGGCGGAAACGGCGCTGGCGGATAATGAAGCACGCATCCGTGCCATTGTAGATATGGTGCTCGATGGAATTATTACCATCGATTCATACGGTAGGGTGCAGACCTTCAATCCGGCGGCGGAGAGGATTTTTGGCTATGTTGCGACTGAAGTGGTGGGGCATAATGTTAACATGCTGATGCCGGCACCCTATGTCGAAGAGCATGATAGCTACCTGCAAAATTACCTGGCCACTGGCGACAAAAAGGTGATTGGTATCGGTCGGGAAGTGACCGGTCAGCGCAAGGACGGTTCGACTTTCCCGATGGAGCTGGCGGTGAGCGAGATGAAGGTGAATGGTGATCGTATGTTCACCGGCATTGTGCGTGATATTACTGAGCGTAAGCGCATCGAATCGAATCTACGTTCTAGTGAGAACCGTATGCGCGCCGTGATCGACACGGTAGTCGATGGCATCATTACGATTAAAGACACTGGGATGATCCAGACTGCCAATCCCGCGACAGCGAGTATCTTTGGTTACGATATCGATGAAATGCTTGGTCACAACGTCAACATGCTGATGCCCGAACCTTACCACAATGCCCATGACGGTTATCTGCATAATTATCTGACCACTGGCGATAAGAAAGTGATCGGCATTGGCCGTGAGGTTACCGGCCTGCGTAAGGACGGTTCGACTTTTCCCATGGAGCTGGCGGTGAGCGAGATGGAAGTCAATGGCGAGCGCATGTTCACTGGCATTGTACGCGACATCACTGAGCGCAAGCGACTGGATCTGCTGAAGAGTGAGTTCGTCTCCACCGTCAGTCATGAGCTGCGCACACCGTTGACTTCTATCCGCGGTGCACTGGGGCTGGTGTTGGGCAAGTCTGCCGAATCATTGCCAAACAGTGTGCGGCAGATGCTGAAGATGGCAGAGCGCAATAGCGAACGGCTGACGCTACTGATCAACGACATCCTTGACCTGGAGAAGATTGAGTCGGGACGACTCGAGTTCGAACTTGCCGAGCTGGATCTTGTAGCGCTGGCAAGACGGGCGGTGGAGGACAGCGAGGGCTATGCGCACCAGCACCAGGTGCAACTGTGTTTGCAGACGAATTTGACAACGGCGCCGGTGCGCGGCGACACGCATCGTCTGTTGCAGGTATTTGCCAATTTGATTTCCAATGCGGTGAAATATTCTCCTCAAGATGGTACGGTAGAAATTTTAGTGACGTCCAATGATGGTGGTTTTCGCGTGGCGGTGTGCGACCATGGCCCAGGTATACCCGCCGCATTTCGCAGTCGGATCTTCCAGCGCTTTGCTCAGGCCGATAGTTCGGATACCCGCGAGAAGGGAGGCACCGGTTTGGGACTCAGCATCTCTCAGGCGATTATCGAACGCCACGAGGGCAGAATTGGTTACCAATCGGAAGAGGGAGAGGGAACGGTGTTTCATTTTGATCTTCCGGCTGTGGAAGCGGTCATCAAGGAGGGGGCTGGAAATGAGCGCTGTATCCGAGTGCTCATCTGCGAAGATAATGCCGACGTGGCCTCTATTCTGGCCGAGATGTTGAAGCCAGAGGGAATGGTCAGCGATATCGCTGCCACCGCTGAGGCTGCCCGTACACTGCTGGCCAAACATGCTTACCGTTTGCTGCTGCTTGACCTGACGCTACCTGATGCCGACGGCCTGCAGTTTCTGCGCGAACTGCGCAGCGTTGCCGCTACCGTAGATCTGCCGGTGATCGTCGTTTCCGGTCGAGCCGAGGAGGGTCGCATTGCCTTTAATGGGGATGCGATGGCCGTCGTTGACTGGCTGCAGAAACCGTTGGAACTTGAGCGTCTGAAAAGGGCGCTCCATGAGGTTCTACGACACAACTATCGACCGTGCATCCTGCATGTGGAGGATGATCCAGATATCATTCAGATCACACAGGTATTGCTGGAGGAGACGGCCGAACTTAGTCATGTCGCCACCGTGCGGGGCGCACGAGAGATGCTGGCTGCACAGAATTTCGATCTGGTTATTTTAGACCTCGGTCTGGCCGATGGCTCCGGGTTGGAGCTGCTCGATGAGCTCAAGGGGGGCTGTCCAGTGGTGATTTTCTCGGCTCAGATACCGGATCGAGAAATCACCGAACAGGTGACGGCTGCGCTTACTAAGTCGATGACCAGTAATGAGCAGTTGCTTGAAACTATCAATAAAATTTTGCGAGGCTAGCGAGTCATGGATGAAAATTTACGGATCTTATATGTAGAAGACGATGCGGATATTCGGCTTGTCGCCGAGATGGCGCTAGAGGGTGAAGGCTTTGAGCTGGTGATCTGCGAGTCGGGCCAGGAGGCGCTTAACACGGCGGTAGATCAGAAGCCGGATGTGTTGTTACTCGATGTCATGATGCCGGGCATGGATGGTCCGACCACGCTACAGAAACTGCGTGAGCTGCCTCACCTTGTGACGACGCCGGTCATTTTCATGACCGCCAAGGTGCAGTCTGAGGAGGTGGCGCAATACAAATCTATGGGGGCAATAGGCGTGATCAGCAAACCTTTTGATCCGATGACCCTGGCTGAACAGATTCGTAGCCTCGTGGAGCAGAAGCATGCCTGAAGTGACATCAGACAAGACGGCAAAACTGCGCGAGTTGCAGAGGCGTTTCGGCGCGCAGTTGCCGCAGCGACTGGCGGATATCCAACACCATTGGCAGGCGTGCCTGGTGGGGGACGATAACGAAGAGTTGTACCGCCTGGTGCACAGCCTGGCCGGGGCGGCGGGTACGTTCGGATTTCATCGCCTGGGTGAACAGGCGCGGGCGCTGGAACAGCTGTTATTACGGAATAAGGGGAGTATCAAGCGCTGCCCGGAATTACCGGTCATCGAAGATGTGATTGCAGACCTGTTGCTGTTCACGGTGCAGCAGCCAGATCAGCTCGCATCGGCTGACTCAGAGGCGTCTTTTCAGGAAGCGACAGGTAAAGAAAGGGGCGAGTCACTGGTGTATCTGTTGGAAGACGATGTCAGCCAGGCGCGAGAAGCTGCCGTTCAGTTACAATATTTTGGTTATGAGATTAAGATTTTCCACAGAACCGCAGCTTTGAAAGCCGCCATGGCGCAGGAAGTGCCGGCTGCGTTGGTGGCGGATATCCATCTTTCTGAAGGCGACCAAGCAGGCCCTGATATTGTCGCCGAACTACGTGACGGATTGACGCGTGATGTGCCGGTCATATTTGTGTCCGGGTCTGATAGCTGGCAGGACCGCCTGGCCGTCGTGCGCGCGGGTGGTCAGGCCTATCTCTCCAAACCGATTAACTTCAGCGTGCTGGTTGAGCAGTTAGATGTGGTCACTGGCAATAAGCAAGAGGCGCCTTATCGGATACTGGTGGTTGACGATACGCCGCTATTGGCGCAGCACTATGCCGCCGTGCTGGAGGCCGCTGGTATGCGCATCAAGACTGTTAATGACCCGGCGCAGCTACTGGATGTGCTGCTTATGTTTAGTCCGGATCTTATTCTGATGGATATTTTTATGCCAGGCTGCAGTGGAGTGGAGGCTGCCCAGGTGATTCGGCAGCAGTCGATTTATGCCAACCTGCCGATCGTCTATCTCTCTACGGAAACATCGCTGACTCAGCAACTGGCAGCACTACAGCTCGGCGGTGGCGACGACTTTTTACAGAAACCGATCAGCGACACCTATCTGACTGATGCGGTGCACATACGGGCTAAACGCTTCCGTGAGCTGAGCGCGCTGATGAATCAGGATGGGCTCACCGGCCTGCTTAACCACATCAACCTGAAACTCGCACTAGAGCGTGAAATTGCGCAGGCGCAGCGGCGATCCAGTGCGCTGAGCTTTGTGATGTTGGATATAGACCATTTCAAATCCGTTAACGATAGTTATGGGCACCTCATCGGCGATCGTGTCATCAAGAGTCTGGCTCGCCTGCTCAGCCATCGGCTGCGCAAAGGCGATGTCGCAGCACGCTATGGCGGCGAAGAGTTCGCCCTCATTCTGCCGGATACCTCGCTCGAGCTTGCCCAGGGTTTGCTTGATGATCTGCGACGGCAGTTCTCTGAAATTTCCCATGCTCATGAGCACGGTGAATTCACCGTCACTTTCAGTGCTGGTATCGCGGCCTGCCCGCCACAGGCGGAAATGCAGGCCCTGATCGCCGCGGCGGATAGAGCCCTCTACCAGGCGAAACATGCGGGACGCAATCAGGTGGTGCTTGATGATGATGGAACGTCAGTAAACACGTTATAAACAATGAGTATCTCGAACCCGGTAACCCTTTAGTTTTAGCTGGCGCAACTGCGTGCCGAACACTCGCACCTTGATATTCAGGCGTTTATTCGCCTGCTTGACAGGGAATGACTAATGGACGACCGCTAATCTGCGACGCCTGATCTGTCCTGCCATGTACAGGGCAAGGAGAAGGAACATCAGGTTCACTGCTCCACTACCGCCACTTGCAGCCGTTGCAGTGCTGGCGTTTGATGTACCCACGCCGCCGGGATCAACAATCACACCATTGGCCATGCCGTCTTCATCATTGGCACCACCATCCTCGATCTCAATCTGTACACACCAGTGTCCTGCGGTGAGACCCGGTAACCAGCGCGCATCACCGGGTAATGGGCACAGGCCTTGCTCGCCGCTGGTTGAATAAAGTTTGTTGTTGTTGTCTTCTACGAAAGTACTCCAGCCGTGCACCGCGGTGAACTTCCGATAGACTGGATTGGCCGGTATCGCGCTCCGTTGCGGGATAACGAAGCGGGCTGTCTGGCCAACATTGGGCAGGTCGTGCACTTCAAAGTCAAAGATGCCGCCAGGCGTGGCGTAATCGGGGTCAGATTTCAGGGCATCAACGGCCTGAAAGTCTGCATCACTCAACTGCATGCCACCTTTTTCACGCTGCAGGGCGTAGCGTCCCAGTGTCACGCGCATGCCCGCTTCAGTTCTACCAAGGTAACGACTATTGTTACCCGGCACCACGGGTAAAATATTGCTTTGCGCAATGTTATCCAGGTAATCCGGGATACCATCAAAATCTGTATCGACCATCCCCTCCGCAGCATCGTTAATGCCGTCATCGTCAGAATCTATGCTGCTTGAAAGTGTTGGCACGGTTTCAACCACATGGATCAATATATGTTGATAGCCGCTCAGCGGCACAGAGGCATTATCGTATACCCTGGCTGATACCTGATAAACACCTGATGCTAACGCGGATGGGTCGAAGGTAAAGCTACCCTCATCAACATCCAGATCAACGAGGGAGGCCGGGGCCGTACTCCATTCCAGGGTGAGGCTATCGCCTGAATTCGGATCGGTTGCGACGGCCTGAACCACAATATTACCGCCGGTTTTTGTGACTCTGGCAATATTTACGCCACCATTTTGTGTGACAGAGAGGCTCACATCGGGGGGCTCATTCACCGCAGGCGTTGCGCTGGCGACATCACCGTCACGCACCGCCCAGGCAAAAAATTTAAGATCATTGATACCGTCGTAACCCTGGTAGCCATCCTCAAAACACCAGACTGTGCCGTATACATTCGAATATCTCAATCCCAGCGCGTGGACCTGATCCCATTGAAAGTTGATAAATGTCGCGCCATCTGCGCTGGTGTTAATGGGAAACTGATCTACCGGTCTTGACCCACTACTCACCCAATTTTTGGTACCATCCAGGTTGTACAGCGAGGTGTTACCGAGAATTTCATACCACAGGTAGGCAAACTCGGAGTGACTGGTATCGACGTTGTAGCCACGATCTGTTGTGCCATTCACACTATACGATTTATTGAGTTGATCGCCGGGGATCTTAAATGCCGGCAGTCGCCAGTCATCATAGCCGCCAAATTCTAGCGCTGCCACCCATGCCTGGGCCTCGGTCCAGGTCATCATACCGTCTTCGTCACCCAGCGTACCGCTGGAGGCGGAAAACTGGGTGGCCGCATAATTGGCATCCTTTAGCCAGGTGATATTCTGGTCTGAATCATAAATCATGCCGTTACCGCGGTCATACAGGGCGGCGTGCGCGCTGGTAGAAAGCACCATGGTGAGTGCCGATACTGAAACGAGAGCGGATTTTTTGTTCATTTTTTCACCTGGTACTAATTAAATTCAACATTCGAAAGTCACTGACTGCATACCCATTGGAATTGATGGCAATCCGGCTCCATCATTCCAATCTCGTTCTAGCTTAATTTGGCATCGGTACCACAACACCACCCCCGTCACACCAGGGAGTGCCTCCACATGGGTTTTGCGTTGGGTCCATATAGCCGGACCAGTCGATCTCATCAAGCTCAAAACTGCCGCCATTGGAATAGACATAGGTCCCTTTGTCGTAAATGCGGCCGTTCCCCATATTCCATGTCGCAAAATCAGCCACCACATCTCTAAAACGGATATTTGGGCGGTCATTGTCCCAGCCTTTTCCGCGGGTAAAGGTAAACTGGCCCGCATCTAACACCGCTTTGCCCGCCTGGACATCGGTAACGTAGTCGAAATCGCCAGTCGCATCTGCAGGGGTAGGATTGGTAGGTATTACATCCTTAAGCGTTAACTTATTGACAAACACATCGATCGCATTGAAATTACTGCTTGCAGCAAGCGTGGTGCCAAAAGCGTCATAATTACCGTTGCTCATATCGGCCTTAAACTCCATCAATATATCCGCGGTGTTGATGACCTGGGTGATTTTAGGTTTTTCCATGGTGGCGGATTTTTCAAACTCCATCGACACTTCACCGTCGGATAAGACCATTTTCATCGCGCTGCCTTTTGGATTTTGATAACCGTTCGCCTGAAGATACTTGTTGTGGCCAAGCGGATTACAGGCGAATCCCATCAGTCCAAAGCAGTCCTGAGTGGTTCGATTAAAACCTGTATCGAGATTCTCACTCGGTATAAAACCTGCTCCATCGCCTACAACAGTGGTGCTCTGGTTAAGCTCCGCAAGAAACTTCTGATCGGTTAGTGCGAAATCGGGGTTAGTGGGGCCAAACTTGGTAAAGTACTCGAGCGCGAAACCGTCGGCGGGGTTACCAACCACGTTGTGGAAATATTTTTCACCCGCAATCGTCACAATTTCCTGCACCCAGTCGGTAGGCGTGGCTGACTCACCGTCCGGCGTACCACTTGTATCCGTTTCGCAGTGTAAATCACCAAAGCCACCGCACAGCTGTCCGATTTCATTTGCTGTGTCGGGGTTGCTATTGATATTGGTAAAGCCGAATGTGAATTCGGCGTTCGCAGGTTGCATCCAGAAGAGCGTGGCCGTGCAGATCAAAACCCTTGAATACAACATGGTACTTGAATGTAAACCCATATCCACCGATCCAAATAACAACTATAAGAAATGTTACTTTTATATGTCGGCAGTGTTGTGAAGTATTTGATATCAATTTCTACAAGCAGATCGCCTACGGTGGTGTCCATTGCTAACCTGTTGATTTGTCAGGCTCAGTCGGCTTGTAAAACAATGGTGTGCTGATATTGGAAGAGTAAATTTTTATGTTAAAAATCAACGATCCTACTCTTTAGCTAATTTAACTGGTCAGCTGGCATCGATTTTGTCTGAAGAAGCAAAGAGTATCAGCCTGAAAAATATTGTAGGAAGTGGATGATTAATTAAATAGTGCAAGAAGCTCCGGCAGGGCGCGGGCGACTAGCAGCTGCTTTTTGCTGTGCAGAGAAGAAGGTGCAGCGATTGCATTTGTTAACGAATACATGCGACCTGTTGGCCAGGTGTTACGCAACAATATACAAACGAGATAAATTTTGCGTTTGCTTGTCCAGGATTAGAAATTTTCGATGCCAGGACAGCAGGGGTAAATGAGACAGCGCCTTTTACCTGGGATGAGCTGAAATTAATGGTGCCGAGGAGAGGACTTGAACCTCCGCAAAATCACATAAAATAACATTATAAACAAATAGTTATAAGTGCGGCTGCTTTTCGCGCTCCACTAACGCTCCACAAAAGACATAATCCTCTGAAACCCTTGCCAGCCGTAGTTGCAGAGGGACGTTAACTTAGACATCTTCCCCATTTTCGGTAATCGGCCGCATTATTTCCTCAATGTCTATTAGAGCTTGTGCAAAATCAAAGCTATAAGGGATTCTGGGGATTTTCCGTCCTAAAAAGACAAAATCCTCTGTAACCCCCGTCCGGCACGGCCTCCAGAGGAGTATTAAATTTTTATAGATTTTGTGTTTCTCAAGGTTTGCCAACCACAACTCAAAGAGTTACAGCTTAAATGTCTTTTTAGGACGGAAAATCCCCAGAACCCCTCAATGGCTCTACGCCCACTAAAGCCGCTCCTGCATTTCTTCGTCGTTCGCTTACGCTCTCAACTACGAAAGGGCAGACGGCGTTGCCTATCGGGGACTAATCGCCTTCGCTTCGCTCCATGGCGATCAGCGGTTGTGGGCAATCAATCTATCCTCTGCGTTTTTTATGACATGGCTTATTGTCATTGATGCGGAACAAGTTTAAGCGAGATAACTTTACGCTTCCAGGATGATAAAGATGGTGAGTTTGTGCTGAAATATTTTCAATAATTTCGCGCAAGCTGTTTCGCCCTGCCAACTGTGCCATAGCCATGGTCACAAATTGCGACCACCGTGATGCAGTGAAGAAAGAACGAACTGCATGATGTTGGTTAGCCAGCGTCATGAATTCATACCAAAGCACTTCGTGGAGCAGGTTCTGTCCCGAGATAAATTTGCGCAATTACGCAAGTACAGTCTGATTGTGAGTTAAAGCTTAAATCTCCTGATATTGCTGTATTTTGTCATGCTTTCATTGTAATAATTCATTGATATTTAGGTTTTTTATAGCGCTGTTAACTGAGCACTATTTGATGCGATACTGGTTATCGTTTTGATGTAATGTAATGTAATGGATATAAATCATGGACGGACCCATTTTTTAACGAGTACGTGCGACAGATTGGTGTGAGTTTATCCTATTCATGTCGTTCGACGCTTATCGTGTGGAATAGTCTTGGTCGAGCATGAGTGGTGCTGCTTCTAAGGTCAGATATACGATAAGTTAATGGGTCCAATGACTGATATGAAAGCATCTGGTTGCGATATTCTGGTCATTGATGACGAAATATATTATCTGCAACTGCTGAATCAACTCCTTTCGAAAGAAGGTTATGTGGTCCGCACTGTGGAAAGCCCACGACTGGCCATTGACTCTGCCTTGGCTCAGATCCCGAGCCTGATACTGTTGGACGTAAGGATGCCTGATATAGATGGATTTGAGGTCTGTCGACGCCTAAAGCGGGAAAAACGGACGCGAGACGTCCCGATTATCTTTATCTGCGCACTGCAAGACACGCAAGGCAGGATTCGGGCCTTTGAGGCCGGTGGAGTGGATTTTATCTCCAAGCCATTGCAGATGCCTGAAGTTATGGCAAGAGTGCGAACCCATCTGACCCTGCGCAACATGCAGTTGCACTTGAATGAGCTTGTTGCCGAGCGCACGACTGAATTGACTGTCAGCAATAAATTATTAGCGGCTGAAACCAGGGAAATGAGCCGGCAATGTAGCTTGAACTACGCTATCTTGAATTCACTTGACAGTCACCTTGCTGCCATCGACCAGGACGGTGAGATCATCGCTGTTAACAATAGCTGGAACGAATTTGGCACAGCGAATAACGCGCTCTCAGTAGAGAAGATTGCTATCGGTGTCAATTATCTCGACGCTATTCTGTCAGAAACGAGCGATGAGGTGCTGCGCGCCATCGAAGGAATCCGCTCCGTTCTGGACGGCAGGTTGGCCAGGTTCGACATGGAATACCCCTGCCTTAGCCTGTCAGAGAAAAAATGGTTCTCCATAGCAGTGATGCCAATGAGAACTGAAGAAGGTGGCGCTGTGGTGACACACACTGATATCACTGAGCGCAAAAAAATGGAAGAAGTGCTCGCTAAAAGCGAAGCGCATTACCGCGCCCTGATTGATAATTCACTGGTTGGGGCCTTCAATATCAATCTCAGTGGTGAATTCCTTTATGTTAATGCTGCAATGGCGCAGATGTTTGATTTTGATAGCACTGAGCTTATGCTTGAAGAGGGCTCACTGTCACGCTGGATGGATCTGCAACAGCGAGAAAAAATGCTGGCTGAACTTCAGCAGCATAACAATGTGAGTACTCTTGAAGCAAACTTGATCACCCATAGCGGTCGACACATCGATGTGCTGTTGTCTGCGAAGCTACTCGAAAATGTCATCTCCGGCATAGTGATGGATATCACAGCGACAAAGTTGGTAAAAAAAAAGCATTGCAAGAGTGTGAGCAACGGTTCCACGCCACTTTTGAGCTGGCGGCCGTCGGTATTGCCCACGTTTCGCCAGCGGGGGAAATTCTGCGTATCAACCAGAAGTACTGCGACATCATTGGCTATACGCAGCAGGACGCCCTGAAACTAAGATTCGAGGACGTCACCTATCCGGAAGACCTCAATACCGACTTCGATTATTTTCGTCAGTTGCTGGTGGGAAACGGTAGCAGCTATAGCATTGAGAAGCGATACATTCGTAAAAATGGCGATTTGATCTGGGTTAATTTGACGGTCACTCTGTTGCGCGATGAGTCAGCGCAGCCTAAATATTTCGTCGTTGCTGTAGAGGATATTACCGCGCGTAAAAATGCGGAAGAAGCACTTAAGGAATGCAATGAACGTTTCCAGATTGGGTTTGATAGCGCCAACATTGCAATTTGTCTGGTAGACATGGATGGCTGTTTTATAAAGGTCAATGAGCAGATGAGCGCAATGTATGGTTACAGCAAAGAAGCGCTTGAAACCATGGCCGTTAAAGACATCATTTATCCAGAGGATCTGGGGGTTAGCGCACCGTTTAACCAGCGAGTATTATCAGGCGAGATTAGCCATGAAAAGGTGAGTAAACGATATTTGCACAAAGATGGGCACACTGTTTGGGGAGAGGTTTCCAGTTCGGTAGTCAAAGATACTCGGGGTGATCCATTATATGGTATGTATTATATAATAGACATCACTGAGCGTAATCAAGCTGAGATTAGGTTACAGAAGTGCGAAGAACTATACAAATCAACCTTGAATGATTTGCTCGCAGGTGTGGTTGTCCATTCCGGCGATTCAAGTATTTTGCTAAATAATCCTGAAGCGAAAAATATTTTAGGGCTGACACAAGAGCAATTGTATGGAAAGAAGGCGATTGATCCTGCATGGAACTTTGTGCATGAAGATTCAACTATTATGAATATTGAGGATTATCCTATAAGCAAAGTGATATCAACAAAGAAAGCACTCTATAATTATGTGCTCGGTATCAATAAGCCTGATAAAAACTCTATAACATGGGTGATTGTTAACGCGATTCCAGTATTAACCGATGATAATAGTGTGGATAAAGTGGTCATAAATTTTGTAGACATTTCCAATCGCAAACAGGTAGAAGAAAACAGGGATCAGCTAATGCATGATGTTACTGAACGACTCAAAGAATCCAGATGTATATACACCATTGTGAATTCAATAAGAACCAGTGAGTCTCTTGATGAGCTATTTCACGATACGATGGTGGCGATCCCACTGGGATGGCAATACCCAGATATTACCCGCTGCAAACTACGATACAACGATGATGAGTGGGTATCTGAACCCTTCGAAGAGACGGTCTGGAAGCAGTCGAGTGGTATTATTGTTGATAATAAAATCTGTGGCAGTATCGAGGTTTATTATATCGAGAAAATGCCGCTGCAGGATGAAGGTCCGTTCATCTCTCATGAGCGCCATCTTCTCGACAGTATTGCACATACATTAAGTGAAGCGATCGAACGTAAGCTAGCAACGGAATTATTGAAAGACAGTGAAACCCGTTTAAGAATGATATATGACTATGCGCCTATTATGATCTATGCTTTTGATGCTAAAGGTCGGTGTGTCATGTGGAATAAAGAGTGTGAAAGAGTATTTGGCTGGACCGCCGAGGAAGTGTTTTCTTATGAAACCCCCCTGGGGTTATTTTATCCCGATCCGGTCATTCAAAAGCAAATTGTCCAGAGTATGTTAAAGCCGGATAATACTCTAAGAGAGTGGTATCCAGTAAGCAAAAATGGTTTAAGGATAGCCTGTTTATGGGCTTGTTTTAAGTTGCCAGATGGAAATGTTATTAGTCTTGGACAAGACATTACGAAACGCAAACAGGCGGAACAAAAACTCAATGAATACCAGCAAAGACTAAAATCACTGGCTGTTCAGCTCACCCTTGCCGAGGAACAGGAACGTCGGCGTATTGCGGCTGATCTACATGATAATGTTGGCCAGACGCTTGCATTGACGCGCCTGCAGCTGGTGACTGCACGTAAGGACGTGGTGAAGGATAGCAAACAAGATGTGCTATTCGACGATATTTCAAAATCCTTGTTAGAGGCGATACAGGATACGCGGCATCTGATTTTTGAATTGAGCTCACCTTCATTGAATGAATTTGGTCTGGGTGCTGCGATCAGAGAATGGATGGATGAAAATGTCGCAAAGAAGCATGGGCTTAAAGTCAATTTTTTCGACCATGCACAAGGCGTGTTGCTGGGCAAAGATCTTCGCGCCATACTGTTTCGGAATGTACGTGAACTGCTTACTAATGCGATCAAGCATGCACAGGCAAATTCCGTATCCGTCTGGCTGGAAAATAAGGCAGGCCAGTTGAGCATTTCGATTGAGGATGACGGTGTCGGTTTTGATCCTGAACAAACATTGCAAGGCGTTAATGCTACGGGAGGGTTCGGATTATTTAGTGTCCAGGAACGGATGAATGACCTTGGTGGAAAAATGGAAATTTTGTCGCAGCCGGGAAAAGGCTGTAGGATTGTTATGCGACTGTCTGTCAAGGATCAAAGCTCAGGAGAGGATGCGTGATGAATAAGATAAAAGTCTTGCTAGTTGATGATCATGCCGTGCTACGTAAGGGGATGGCTCTGCTTCTAGGGGCGGAAGATGACATAGTGATTGTCGGTGAGGCGGGTGACGGTGAGGAAGCCATCTTAAAAGCACGGGCACTGCAACCCGATGTGGTGGTGATGGATATCACTATGCCGCAGCTAAACGGCATTGAGGCGACTCGGGAAATTGTCGCTGAATTGCCAAATAGCAAGGTTATTGCACTTTCTATTCACTCCGCCAGGCGCTTCGTCGATGATATGCTGGGTGCTGGGGCGGTTGGCTATCTGCTCAAAGAAAGTGTTCCGGAGGAGCTGTTGCAGGGGATCCATGCGGTCATGCGCGGAGACATGTTCCTCAGTAGCGCAACCACCGACACGGTGATCTCGGCCTATCTTGAAGGAAAGTCCAATGAATATTCTGAGGACAGCCTGGCAACAGGCTCTGAGATTCTGCGCACCAAACTACAGTCACCCCCACTTACGTCGGACATAGTGCCACGCACACGCCTGGTCGAACTGCTTGAGGCCGGACGGAACAGGCCGTTGACACTGGTCTCGGCACCCGCCGGTTACGGCAAGAGTATCTTGATTAGCAGCTGGCTGGAGGGCTGTGACTGGCCCAGCGTCTGGCTTTCGCTAGACGCGGATGATAGCGATCTGCGTCAGTTTTTAAATTATTTCGTGGCTGCAGTTCAAGGTGAGTATTCGGCTATCTGTGAGCACACGCTGAGTCTTGCCAGGAGTCAAAATCTGCCGTCTCTGAGTACGTTAATAGCAAGCTTAAGTAACGAGCTGGAGGAGCTTGATCAACCTATGTTTGTGGTGCTTGATGACTATCACTCCATTGAAGTGAATTCCCCTGTTAACGACTTGATCCGCCAGCTGCTGGCGCGACCACCACTGCATCTACATCTGGTGATTATTAGCCGGCGTGATCCGTCGTTGTCGCTGGTCAACCTGCGTGCTCAGGGGCAGGTTTCTGAAATCCGCACGCAGGATCTGTGCTTTACTACGACGGAAACACGAGCGCTACTGGAAAAGATTGTGGTATTCAGCCCCAGTGAGGAGGCCCTGGTCAAATTGCAGGAGGAGGTAGAAGGGTGGGTGGTTGGCCTGCGTCTGGTCTCTATGGCGATGCGCTCAATCGATGATCTGGATAATTTTTTCAAAAACCTGCATGGTGGCGTCCAGCAAACGCTAGAGTATCTGTTCTATGAAGTGCTGGCCCGCCAATCAGCGCAAATGCAGGAGTGGTTGTTAAAGAGCGCGATACTGGATAGCTTCTGTCGGCCGCTGTGTGATGCAATCTGTGCTGCCGAACTCGGTACGGAGGCTGTTAATTTCAACGCTGACAGATTTATCGCCGAGCTGTCCAGCAATAATCTCTTCGCCATTCCATTGGATACCCAAGGTGAGTGGTTTCGTTATCACCATTTGTTTCAGCAGTTGTTGCGGCAAGAGCTGCAACGGCGCATGACGCCGGTGGAGATTGCCGGGCTGCACTCCCGTGCCAGTGAGTGGTTTGAAAGCGAGGGTTTGATAGGAAAAAAAGCTACTTATCATGCGCTGATCGCAGGGAACAACGAACGAGCGGGACAGATTGTCGAACGAAACTGGCGCAGCATAATGAGTCAGGATAAATGGTATGTCGTCGAGATGTGGTTGTCCCAGTTATCAGATTCTGTGGTGCAGGCGCGGCCACAATTGTTGCTGGCGCGAGCATCGATTTATTATCATCAGCTTGATTACGCGGCGCTGCCAACGGTTTTAGATCAAATCGATGAACTTATGGGCGGTGATGCTGAAGCACACGAATTTACAGACGAAGTAAAAATGTTTCGCGGATTTTGCGCGTTTTTCGAAAATGATGGCGCACGCGCCCTGGAGTACGTTGAACAAGCACTGGAGAAACATCCTGTAACAGGTTTCTGGTTGAGAGGTGATGCCGAGGTTCTATTCGGGCTGGCAGGTCAAATGGAAGATCAGAAGCAGCGGGTAATGAGCATCTTGATTACATGGCTCAATGATTCGGCGTCGCTTGATCCTTTGCGTGAAACTCGCCTGTTACTGGTCTTGACGTACATTCATTATATTGACGCTGATCTGGCTAGTGCTGAACAATACATTCCACGCCAGCGCGAAGTCGCCAGGGCGCACGGCCTGGAAAATGCACTGGCATGGTGTGACTATCTTGAGGGCCTCATTCATCTGCAACGTGGTGAGTTGGACGCTGCGATTCGACTGCTTGAGAAGGCAAGTCAGCGTAAGCATTTCCATTACGCGCGCGCGGCCGTTGGCACACTAGCTGCGCTAATCTTCTCGTACCAGATGTCCGGGCAGTCAGAGCAGGCTGAAGCAACGTTAAAATCACTTGATCAATTCATCGCGGCCGGTGACTCGCCTTTTGCTAGTATTGCCGCAGCCTGTCGGGCACGTTTGCGCTTGATGCAGGGACAGTCGGGGGCAGCCTTTCACTGGTTGAAATTGAATCCTCTTCCACCTGTCGGAGTGATGCTTTTCTGGCTGGAAACCCCATGTCTCACCCGTTGTGAGATTCTAATGATGGAAGGAACGGTCAACAGCCTTAAGAAGGCGGAAGAACATCTACAAGAATACCTGGCGATGAATCAGGCCCATCACAACGCTTGTCAGCAGATTTCAATACTGGCATTGCTGGCGATGGTGCTGGCAAAGCAGGGGAAGACTACAGCTGCCCGGTCTGCCCTGGCAGAGGCACTGATGCTGGCTCGCCCCGGTGGTTTTATCTTCCCGTTTCTAGTGCTTGGTCAGCCGATGGCTGAGTTACTCAGGCAGTTGCCCAGGCAGAATGCCGATATAGCCTTCGTCAAACAAGTTTTGTCTGCTTTTGGCGAAGCTAAATTGAAGGCTGAAACCGTTGCAATTACCAGCGCCAAACCGGGTCAGGCAAGCCAGCTGTTGATTGAACCTCTGACCAATCGTGAATTCGATATTATGGAACTGTTGACCCAACGACTGCAGAATAAAGAGATAGCTGCTCGACTGTTCATTTCGCCAGAAACAATTAAGAGCCACCTGAAACACTTGTATTCGAAGCTCGGCGTCAATAATCGACGCGAGGCAGCGCTTAAGGCCGCCGCGATTATATCAAGCAGTAAATTAACCACAATCGATACAGCAGACGCTGATTAGAGATTATCTCCCCCATCCGCCCCCCATTTTGGGGGGCGAAAAATTTCTAAAGAGTACCCATAATTACATACATAGGTATGTAAGCTGACACGTTTGTTATACCGTAATTTGAGGAATCTAATATGGTTACACAATATTTTTCAGTCCCAGGGTTTTACAGAATAGAGGTTCAGGGGCGCTTGCCATCGATTTGGAGTGATCGCTTTGGCGATATGCAGATATTTTCACCATCGCTAGGCTTGTGCAATAAGGTTACCTTCTTGCAAGGCAAGGTTATCGATCAGGCGGAATTGACCGGTATCCTGAACAACCTCTATGAACTTCATTTGCCACTGCTGTCGGTTCAATATCTAGGTGGTGAGCAGCCCATCTTAGATGCTGAAGTCAATTAATAGCATCTTACGCAAAGCACGTTTATATCAGCTCGTCAGTGATGGTGTTATCAGTTTAAACTCCCCTATTTTTCCCCCGTTACGGGGGATTCAGAAAGACGGTGGTTTTTTTAAAATGAACCATACATTGAGACGATACAGCCTGAGAGAGAAACCGTGCCCTATAAAATCAGCATACAAGTAGAGCAGATTATATCCGGGTAGAGGTTTCCGCTGTTGGAATGGCTGGCAGGGATAAAGATGCGAAAGGATTAGTGTGGCTGAGCCAGGAGAGAGAGTGTGCGGAATGGCAGGGCAATCTCAAAAATTGATGGAATTATTAATGTTGTTTTTTGCTTTTGGAGCGACCTCAGTTGATGCGATGGAGTGTGGCGCGTATAAGATTTATAATGGCCAGATTCCCGCTCAGACACGCGCTAAAATCCATAGAAAATGTGGTGCTCCTTATAGTACCTCCGAAAATATTCTGTATTACGAAAAAAACAAGAAGAGATATCGATTGCATTTTAACGCCAATAGTCAACTGGCATCAATTGCTGAAGAACGTGATTAGCCCAGCATTTTATGCAATAAATCTATATCCTGCCACCTCCCGTTCTTCCGCAATTACGGGAGGAGAGAAAGACAGCAACTTTTTTAGTATTGAATATGGGCAGTGTGATCTGAACACATCAGGCTAAATAGTATAGCCAAGTCAATGTCGTAACGAGCACAGTAACAGTAACATGCTTTCCGATGACGAACAGATAGGATTTTATAGGAACATTAAGATGAAAACAGTCAGTATATTTATGCAAATATCAGCATTATTCAGGCGCATCATGTTGCCGACTGCTACATCCTGTCCAGCATCGAAGATGCTGGCCGATAAAAATACCGCTGTAAAGCTATTTAATCCGATGAGGCATGCTAAGGACTTGTTAAGTCTATATTGCATTTGTGTAATTACTGGCTGTACCTCTATTTATGAGGTGAGGTATGACTACGATAAAGAAACTGATTTCATGGCTCTTAAGACCTTTAGCTGGATACAGGTACCAGAAAAATCAGGGATAGACAAGTTTGTTTTACAGCGTATTGATAATGCAATCAAGTTTGAGCTTGAATCTAAAGGCTTGACGATGGCAACAAATACCCCGGATTTTTTAATCGCAAAACACGTCGGAAAAATGGATAAAGTGGAAGTCACAGACTGGGGGTACAATTATGGCCCCTATAGGAGATATAGAGGCTATGACAGATATGATGGTTATCGAGAGATTGATGCATATCAATACACAGAAGGATCGCTCATCCTGGATTTTGTGGATGCTAAATCAAAACAACTGATTTGGCGAGGATCAGTAAAAGCAGAAGTTCAAAATATT